>NZ_JBHYMF010000134.1:0-19623 GCF_042742855.1 Streptomyces sp. NPDC058877
GCCTGCCCCCGCGGTCGGTCGGGTGCCGGCCCCGGCCGTCCGCCGCCGGGCCCGGCCGGCAGGGGAGCGAAAGCGCCGCTGGCCGGAGTGCCGGTCCCGACGGTGCTCCGGGGCGCCGTCGCGGCGCCGTCCCCGGGGGCGGTCCGGACATCGGCGGCCTCCGCCGATGTCCGGACACCGGACCCGCCCGGTGCGGGACCGCCGGTCCGCACGACCGGTGCCCCGGCAGCGTGCAGGCCGCGTGTCAGGGGGGCCGGGACGGCCGCGAACCACAGGGCCGCCGCGATGGTGAGGACCTGGAGGGCGAGCGTCGCCGGGTACGGGAGGCCGAGGGAGACCGGCAGGGCCGTGAGGAGCGCCCAAGTCAGGCAGAGGGACCCGCAGCGCGCCCAGAGCCGGGGGAGGAGCGCCAGGGAAGCGACCGCAGCCGCCAGCACCAGGACCGCGGTCGCCGGGTACGGGGCCAGGAGGGGAGCGCCGTGCTCGCCCGACCAGACCCCCGTCCTCCGGAGCACCGGTCCGAGCGCCCCGGCTGCCACCGGTGGCAGCGCCCATGCGACGCCGAACGCCGCCACCGCGCCCCCGGCCCCGGCCAGCCCGGCCCTGAGGCCCCGCGGGAGCCGTCGCAGGGCCCCGGTGGTCGCCCCCCGGCCGCCGGGGCGTTCCGTCCCCGGCGCGCCGCCAGTCGCCCTCCCGGTGCCGGCTTCCTCGCCCGCCGGATCCGCAGGACGCCACAGCAGCGTCAGTGCCAGCGCACAGAACGCGTAACCCGGGACCCACCAGTCGGCGGGGAGCACCGTGCGCAGGAGGCCGCCGAAGGCTGCCAGGACGGCCAGGCCCGCGGCCACCGAGAAGGCCACGGCGGCGGCAGGGGTGCGCCACGCCGCGTACAGCGCCACCGCCGCCCCTGCGAGGAGGAGCGGCGCACCGCTCCAGGGGGAGGCGAGGGAGAGCCGCCCGCCCTCCAGCAGGGCCCAGCCGCCCAGGGCCGTGCCGACCGTGGCCGCCGTGACCCGCACCGCGGCCGGTCGGGCCCACAGGACCGCCGCCGCGTCCGCCGTCGCGGTGAGGAGCGCCGCCCAGGCGACGGCCGCCGGACCGCCGCCGGCCGCGAGCACGCCCAGCGGCAGCGGTAGCTGCGCCGCGACCACGGCCGAGGGGAGCGGCAGTCGCAGCCGGGACAGCGAGGAGCCGTACGCCGTCCACGCGCCCGCGATGACCGTCGCGGCCACCGCCGTGTACCCCAGGCCGTCCGTCCCGGACAGCGCCACCCGGTGCAGCGCGTACGCGTCGAGCACCATCAGTACCAGGCCGAGCGCCGCCACCGACTCGGCCGTCGACGCCAGTCCCCTGCGCAACAGCGCCACCGGTGCCACGAGGGCCGCGGCCGTCACCGCGGCCAGGACCGTCGCACGGGCACCGATCCCCATCGAGCCCCAGCTCACCAGGGTGAAGGCGACCGCCGCGACGGTCAGCAGGGTGCCGCCGAGCGTCAACAGCACGTTCTGTGCGCTCCGGGGTGTCGAGTCCGCTGTCGCCGGTTGCGGCTTCGGCGGGGTCGCCGTCGGGCCCGGCGCGTACAGCACTCGGATCAGCCAGGCTCGACGGGCCAGCAACTGGGAACGACGCGCGTCGAGTTGAGCCAGCTCGCGGTCGACGAGCACCAGCTCGTCGGCGGGCGGCAGGGAGTTGTCCATACCCGGAGTGTGGCGCCGGCCACAGCGGGCGGGAATGCGTCCCCGTACTCAGATTCCCGCCTGAGTACGTCCACACTGGGGGCATGGACTGGTGCCGGTACCGCTTCCGCTGCGTCTGGCGGCTCCCCGCCCCGCCCGACGCCGTCTACGCCGTGCTCGAACGCGTCGAGGAGTATCCCCGCTGGTGGCCCCAGGTCCGGGAGGTCGTTCCCCTCGACGACACCACCGGAGCGGCCCGCTTCCGCTCCGTGCTCCCCTACGACCTTCTCGTCACCGCACGGGCCCTGCGGCGCGACCCGGTGACCCGCGTCCTGGAAGTCGGCCTCGGCGGGGACCTGGAGGGCTGGGCCCGTTGGACCCTCGCCCCGGAAGGGGGCGGCACCCGCGCGCTGTACGAACAGGAGGTCGAGGTCCGGGCCCGACTCCTGCGGGTCCTCGCCGTTCCCGGACGGCTCCCCTTCCGCGCCAATCACGCCCTGATGATGCGTGCCGGGCGTCGCGGGCTCACCGCCCGCCTGCGCGCGGTTTGAACGAAGGGTGCGAAGACCTGTATGGTTCAACCCGTTCCCGGGCGATTAGCTCAGCGGGAGAGCACTTCGTTCACACCGAAGGGGTCACTGGTTCGATCCCAGTATCGCCCACCGGGAGAGGCCGGTCCGTCGCGAGGCGGACCGGCCTCTGTCATGTGACGGTGCGACACGACCGGTGCTGTCCCCCGCTCTTGAGCGGTCACGCCGCGGTGCGCAGCTCCGGCCGGAGCGGCCATGCCGGGTCGACCGTCTCCGGCGTCCCCTGCCGCGTGAACCAGGCCTGGAGTCCCCGCGCCTGTGCCGCGTGCCAGACCGCCTGGAGCGTGTGGAGCTCCGCCGGCGTCAGCCGTTCGAGCCGGGACGAGAAGCGCCGCGCCACCGCCCGTACGACGTCCAGTGCCGCCGTTGCGTCCGCCGCCGCGTCGTGCGCGCCCGTCAGCTCCACCTCGTAGTGGGCGCAGAGGTCCGTCAGCGTCCTGCGGCCCTTCCGGTAGCGGTCCAGGTGCTTGTCCAGGACCCGCGGATCGAGCACGCACAAGGGACTGGCGGCCGTGTAGTCCGCCAGCGTCGACGCCCGGTGCCGGCGCAGTTCGCGGTCCAGCATCGTGAGGTCGAACGGGGCGTTCATCACCACCAACGGCCGTCCCACCGCGGACTGCTCGGCCAGCGCCCGCCCCAGCTCCTCCATCACCGGAGCCGGCCACCGGCCGTTCCGCTGGAGGTGGTCGTCCGTCAGGCCGTGGATCGCCGTCGCCCCTTCCGGCACGGGCACGCCGGGATTGACCAGCCAGCGCGTCACCCGCGGGCGTGCCCCTTCCGCGTCCTGGACGACGAGGGCGGCCGAGACGATCCGGTCCTCCTCGACGTCAACTCCCGTGGTCTCCGTGTCGAAAGCCGCCAGGGGCCCTTCGTACCAGTGCATCGTCATCCCCGAACTCCCTGCACGTGTGCGGCAGATGGCCAACCCCCTGCCCGAAACGGTGATACCCGGACTGTTTGCGCCGTACGCGGACCGGTCACAACACAAGGGACGGGGAAGGAAGAAGACATGGCGCTCGCCCAGCCCGAGTCGGGAGGGCTGCCGCCCCAGCGGGCGGTACCGACGCGCGGCTCACTCGCCACCACCGCCTGCATGGAGACCCTTCAGGTGGGATACCTGCACGCCGTCGCCGCCGCGGCCGGCTGCTCGCTGTCCCAGCCCTTTCCGGACAACGGGATCGACTGGCACGTGAGCCACAGCGCTCCCGGGCACACCGTCGACGACGAAGTGACCATCAAGGTGCAGCTCAAGTGCACCTACCAGATACCGCCGCGCCCGCCGGGCAGCGCGTTCTCCTTCACCCTCGACAACGACCACCTGGTGAAGCTCGCACGGACACCGGTGTCCGTGCACAAGATCCTGGTGGTGATGCTCGTCCCGAGGGCACCGGAGGACTGGCTGAGGGCGGGCCACGACCGGCTCGACCTGCGGCACTGCTGCTACTGGATCAACCTGGCCGGACACCCGGTCACGGGGCGGCGCCGCACCACCGTGCGGGTCCCGACGACACGGATCTTCGACGACCGGGCGCTCTGCGACATCATGACCCGGGTCGGCGTGGGAGGGAGACCTTGATGCACCGACCGATCGACGACCCCGGGTTCGGGGACGAGGGGGACGGGGCCGGGCGCGGTTCCGTCCCCCCGCCCTACCGGCCCCATCCCGCGCCGGGTGAGACCCCCGGACCCTGGACCGGCGTGCCCGCCCCGCCGACGGGGCCCTGGGCCGACGTCCAGGGCCCGCCCGACCCCGGCAGGGTCGACCCGCGGGTCCTCGGTGCCCTCCTCGCCCGCCACGGCTGGCGGCGCCGCGGCGGCGCCGCGGGCCGCTACAGCCGCTGGACCCCGCCCGGCACCGGCACCGGCACGAGCCTCCTCGTCCCGGAGAGCCGCGCGTTCCCGGACTGCGAGGACCTGCTCGGCGAGGCGCTCACCGCCCTCGCCCGCAGCGGCACGCCCTCCGCGCGGGAGGTCCTCACCGGCCTCTCCGTGCCCAGCGACGAGATCCGCTGGTGGCGCGACGTGCCCCCGGGGCCGACCGGCACCGTCCCCTGGACCGTGCAGGAACAGCTCAGGTCCGCGGCCCGCCAACTGCTCCTCGCCGGTGCCCTCGCCGTGCGCGGTCGGGCCGGCTACCACGGCTCTCGGCACCGGCGCGCCGCCCAGGCGTCCTTGGAGACCGTCGTCGTCGGCGCGGCACCCGGCGGGCGCGGCCTCACCGCCTTCCTCCCGGTCGAGCCGGGGCGCCCGGTCACGGTCCGGCTCTACCACGCGCTCCACGCCGCCCGCGAGGCCGTCGACTACCAGCGGGCCACCGGCGGCATGGAGGCCTTCGACGCCGCCGTCGAAGCGGGGGTCAGCCGTGAGTTCACCGAGGCGCTGGTGGCCCTTGTCCGAGGCACCGAGGGAGCTCGCATCGCCCTGGAGTGGGCTCCGGCCGTCGGCGCCCCCGAGGGGTGCGCGGCCCGGCCCGAGCCGGTCGAGTTCTCGCCCGGTGACCTGCCCGCGCTCCGGGAGGCGAGCGCCCGCTATCTGACCGACGAGCCCTCCGTACCGGTCAGGCTCACCGGAACCGTCGTCCGCATGCGTCGCTCCGGGCCGCGCGGCGAAGGGGTCGTACGGCTCCGGGTGCTCGGCGGTGCGGAAGTCCCGCACGTCCGGGTCGCCCTCGACGAGGAGGCCTACCGCACGGCCGGCCACGCCCACCTCGTCGGGCTTCCGATCAGGGTCGTGGGCCGGCTGGAGAGCCGCGGCGGCTTCCGGCGCCTCACCGATGCCTCCGGAGTGGTTCCCGTCCAGGTCGACGAGACGGAACGGGACCGGTTGCTGAAGTCCCTCCAGGAGAACCACGAGTTCTACGGGGAGGCCTGCGGGCCGGACGGGGAATGAGGGGAATGAAGGGCCGGCGGGGGCCCCGGGCTGCGGGAAGAGCGCGGGGCCGCGGGCAAACCCTTTCGCGGACGACGCGTACGGCTCGGTAGGATCGGTGGCGACGCGGCACCTCGTCTCTGCCGCGCTTCGTCGGTGCCGGCACTTCGTGTCTGCCCGCACCCCTATGTCTGGAGCACCAGTGTCTGATGTCCGTGTGACCGTCCAGTCCGCCTCGGAAGCAGAGGAGAGGACGGTGAGCGCGGGCACCACCGCCGGCGCCCTGTTCGCCGGCGACCGCACCGTCATCGCTGCCCGCGTCGGCGGCGAGCTGAAGGACCTGTCCTACGAGCTCCGCGACGGCGATGTCGTCGAGGGCGTCGAGATCTCCTCCCCGGACGGCCTCGACATCCTCCGCCACTCGACCGCGCACGTCATGGCCCAGGCCGTGCAGGAGCTCTTCCCCGAGGCCAAGCTGGGCATCGGCCCGCCGGTCCGGGACGGCTTCTACTACGACTTCGACGTCGAGAAGCCCTTCACCCCCGAGGACCTCAAGGTCATCGAGAAGAAGATGCAGGAGATCCAGAAGCGCGGCCAGCGCTTCGCCCGCCGGGTGGTGACCGACGAGGCCGCCCGCGAGGAGCTCGCGGACGAGCCCTACAAGCTGGAGCTCATCGGGATCAAGGGATCCGCCTCCGCGGAGGACGGCGCGAACGTCGAGGTGGGCGGCGGCGAGCTGACCATCTACGACAACCTCGACGCCAAGACCGGCGAGCTGTGCTGGAAGGACCTGTGTCGCGGTCCGCACCTGCCGACCACCCGCAACATCCCGGCGTTCAAACTCATGCGCAACGCCGCCGCCTACTGGCGCGGCAGCGAGAAGAACCCGATGCTCCAGCGCATCTACGGCACCGCCTGGCCGTCGAAGGAGGAGCTGAAGGCGCACCTCGACTTCCTCGCCGAGGCCGAGAAGCGGGACCACCGCAAGCTGGGCAACGAGCTCGACCTCTTCTCCGTCCCGGACGAGATCGGCTCCGGCCTCGCCGTCTTCCACCCCAAGGGCGGCATCATCCGCCGGGTCATGGAGGACTACTCACGCAAGCGCCACGAGGAAGAGGGCTACGAGTTCGTCTACTCGCCGCACGCCACCAAGGGCAAGCTCTTCGAGAAGTCGGGCCACCTGGACTGGTACGCCGAGGGCATGTACCCGCCCATGCAGCTCGACGAGGGCGTGGACTACTACCTCAAGCCCATGAACTGCCCGATGCACAACCTGATCTTCGACGCGCGAGGTCGCTCCTACCGGGAGCTTCCGCTGCGCCTGTTCGAGTTCGGTACCGTGTACCGGTACGAGAAGTCCGGCGTCGTCCACGGCCTCACCCGGGCCCGCGGCTTCACCCAGGACGACGCGCACATCTACTGCACCCGCGAGCAGATGGCGGAGGAGCTCGACCGCACCCTCACCTTCGTCCTGAATTTGCTCCGTGACTACGGTCTGACCGACTTCTACCTGGAGCTGTCGACCAAGGACCCGGAGAAGTTCGTCGGGTCGGACGAGGTCTGGGAAGAGGCCACCGCGGTCCTCCAGCAGGTCGCCGAGAAGCAGGGCCTCCCCCTGACCCCCGACCCGGGCGGCGCCGCCTTCTACGGCCCGAAGATCTCGGTGCAGGCACGGGACGCCATCGGCCGCACCTGGCAGATGTCGACCGTCCAGCTCGACTTCAACCTGCCCGAGCGCTTCGACCTGGAGTACACCGCGCCGGACGGCACCAAGCAGCGCCCGGTCATGATCCACCGAGCCCTGTTCGGTTCCATCGAGCGCTTCTTCGCCGTCCTCCTGGAGCACTACGCGGGTGCCATGCCGCCGTGGCTGGCCCCCGTCCAGGCGACCGGCATCCCGATCGGCGACGCGCACGTCGACTACCTGCAGGAGTTCGCCGCCAAGGCGAAGAAGCAGGGGCTCCGCGTGGAGGTCGACTCCTCCTCGGACCGGATGCAGAAGAAGATCCGGAACGCGCAGAAGCAGAAGGTGCCGTTCATGGTCATCGCGGGTGACGAGGACATGGCTGCCGGCGCCGTTTCCTTCCGGTACCGCGACGGCTCGCAGGAGAACGGCATCCCCGTCGACGAGGCGATCGCCAAGCTCGCCAAGACCGTCGAGGACCGCGTCCAGGTCTGATGGCCCGAGCCGCTCAGGAAGCCCCCGGGGAACCCCCCGGGGGCTTCTTCTCGTCCCCGCGGGTGAACGCCTGGATCAGCCAGGACGAGAACGAACCCGTCACCGCGCCCAGGAGCGCGAGCCCGCAGCCCATCAGGCCCACCGCCGTCACCCGGCCCATCGGCGTCACCGGGACCACGTCCCCGTACCCCACCGTCGCCAGCGTCGCGCAGGTCCACCACAGGGAGTCCCCGAAGGTGAGGATGCTGGCACCGGGGGCGTCCACCTCGTACTGGTAGACGGTGAGCGCGCCCGCGAAGCCCAGCAGGCTGGTGGTGAGGCTCGCATAGACCATCACCCGTGCGTGCAGGCTGAGCCGGGGCTTGTCGCGGCGGCGCTGGACCCGGTAGTAGATGCCCACCATCCGCACCGGTCGCAGCAGCGGCAGGACCACCACCACGGTGTCGAGCAGGTGGCTGCGGACGAAGCGCAGCGGACCGAGTCCGCTGAGCCGGAGCCGCACCACGTAGTCCACGACGAAGACGCTCCAGGCCGCGAAGGTGAGGGCGAGGCAGAGGTCGAGCCAGCCCTCGGGCAGGAAGTGCATGGTCAGCACGCGAACCGCATAGCTTGCCAGGTAGACCAGGGAGGCCACGGCGAGCGGAACCTCCATGCGACGGTCCCAGCGTTCCTGCCGGGCTGGTTTCGGGGGCCTGACGCTCATCCGATCAGCATGGCCGCTGCACGGATCTTCCGCCCCGGCGACACGTTCCGAACGGGCGACGCAATATGCTGCACGACATGACGACTGAGCCGGAGCAGCAGATCGGAGTGGGGACGCGGGACGCGTTCCAGCGCCTGTGGACGCCCCACCGGATGGCGTACATCCAGGGGGAGAACAAGCCGACCGGGCCGGGGTCCGAGGACGGCTGCCCGTTCTGCGTGATTCCGTCGAAGTCGGACGAGGACGGTCTGGTGATCGCGCGCGGCCAGCACGTGTACGCGGTGCTGAACCTCTACCCCTACAACGGAGGCCACCTCATGGTGGTCCCGTACCGGCACGTCGCCGACTACACCGACCTCGACGAGGCCGAGACGGCCGAGCTCGCCGCCTTCACCAAGCGGGCGATGGTCGCGCTGCGGGCGGCCTCCGGTGCCCACGGCTTCAACATCGGCATGAACCAGGGTGCCGTCGCGGGCGCCGGCATCGCCGCGCACCTGCACCAGCACGTGGTGCCGCGCTGGGGAGGGGACACCAACTTCATGCCGGTGGTGGGGCACACCAAGGTGCTGCCGCAGCTGCTCGCGGACACCCGGAAGATGCTGGCCGACGCCTGGCCGGCCACCCTCTGACCCCACCACCCCGCCCGAGGGCCGATGTCATGCGTCGTAGACGTCGGCCTTCTTGGGGCCGGGCTCCTGAATACCCCCGCTGAGGACCAGCGAGCGGCCCGTGAAGCGCTCCGTGTCCACGTTGTGCTCGTCGAGCACCTTGATCGCCGCGGTGTGGACGGCACGGAGCACGGGGGTCGCCATGCGGATGGCGTCATCGGCCATGAAGCGGTTCTTCCAGAGCGGTCCCGCCCAGACGTGCCGCAGGCCGAAGGGCTCGGGCAGGACCATCTTCCCGCCGAGGAACTCCAGGACCGGCGGGTACCAGGTGAGCGGGGCGCGCACCGCCAGCCGGACGATGTCGTCGGTGTCGAGCAGCGGCTGCTGGATCTCCTTGGTCTCCCAGAAGCGGACCGTTTTGGCGATCTCCTTGCTCTTCCCCTTCGGCTTCGCCGTGAAGAGGCCGTGCACGGGGCCGAGCGCGTGGCCGGTGACCTCGATCCGGAGCGTGTGGTGGAGGGAGGTGACGGTGACCATCATGGTGAGGACCAGGTTCCCGTCCCAGAGCGTGAACTGCACGCCCAGGTAGTGGCGGTTGCCCGCACCGAACTGCTGGTTGTTGCAGATCCGCTGTATCTCGTGCGGCTTCACCTGGTAGTGGACGATGTCGTCGCCCTCGGGGCGGGTGACCTCGTCGGCCCCCTCGCCGACCGCGGCGACGATCCAGTGCTTGACCGTCGGCTTGGGGAAGCCGGTCTTGAGCGAGCCGCGCTCCAGGAGGGTCAGTTGGTCGTGGATCTTGCGGACGACATCCCAGGCGCGGAAGTCATGGATCTCCCGGCCGGGTAGGGGCACCAGCTCCTCGGCGAGCGTCCAGCTGCCCCAGCGGGTTCCCAGGCCGAGGATGCCCTTGCTGCCCGCGTAGAAGACGATGTTGGACTGCTGCTCCGCGGACAGCTTCTCCAGGTTGAGCCGGAGCTCCTCGGCGGACTTCTCGTCCGGGTCCTGGGGAACGGACTTCGGGATCTGTGCGCCGACGCCGCCGCCGCTGAGCAGGCCGGTCCAGCGCTCCCGCAGGTCGACGGCGGCCTTCAGACAGATCCGGCTCGCGAGGAACCAGCCGATCACCGGAGCGACGATCATGGCGCGCAGGTAGTTCGGCAGGAGTCCGTCGTAGGGCAGCCTGAGCAGGACCAGTGCCGCGAAGATGCCGGCCGCCCAGAGCAGGGCCGTGCCGATGGCACTGGTCCGCTTGTTCTCGGAGCCGGCGGCGACGCGGCGCAGCTGGATGACGCCGAGCCAGAGCAGCAACCCCGGGAGGAAGAGCACGCCGCAGACCAAGGTGACCACGGTCAGTTTGACGTCGCGCTGCCGACGGATGTCGGTGGCGGCGAGGCAGTGCTCCACGACCGGCTGGGGCTCGGCGCCGAACGACTGGATGAGGGCCTTGCGCCCGCCGCCGAGCATGCGGACCTGGACGGCGCGGGAGAACGCCTCGCCGAGGTCGGGGCGGAACAACTTCTCCCATCTGCCGCCCTTGACCGTGGTCTTGTAGAGGTCGTTGTCGGCGTCCTGGATGGTTTTCAGAGGGCTGTCCCGGTAGGCGGCGGAAGCGAGCGCGTTCGTCACGCCCGTCCCCCCACCGGAGCCCTGGAGGGGGATCTGTGCCCCGGGTCCGTATCCGTCGATCGCCACTGCCGCCCCCATCGCGCGCGAGTACCTGTGCGGGCTTTTCCCAACTGCCGTGCCCTGCACACCTTCTGAGCTGGGCACCACAGAGTAACCGGGTACCGGCGGATGCGTCACGGCCTGTGGATATCCACGGCCGAATGACGCCCGCCCGATCGGTGTCGGGCGGGCGTTCAGTCCTGTCGGGGCGTCAACTAGGAGCCGTTCCCGACCTGTTCGCGAGCCTTCTCCGCCACGTGCGGAGGCATGGGTTCATGACGGAGGTAGGTGCGGTCGAACCGACCGGTGCCGTGCGAGACCGAGCGCAGATCGATGGCGTACCGCCCGATCTCGACCTCGGGCACCTCGGCCCTGACCACGGTCCGCCCCGGTCCGGCCTGGTCGGTGCCGACGACCCGGCCGCGCCGTCCCGAGAGGTCGCTCATGACCGGACCGACGTACTCGTCGGGGACGAGGACCTCGACCCGGGCTACCGGTTCCAGGAGGTGGACGGGGACCTCCGCGGCGGCCTCGCGCAGGGCGAGCGCCCCCGCGGTCTGGAAGGCGGCGTCGGAGGAGTCCACCGAGTGGGCCTTGCCGTCCCTCAGTGTCACCCGGACGTCGACGAGGGGGTGACCGGTGGTGATCCCCCGGGCGGCCTGGGCCCGCACCCCCTTCTCGACGGAGGGGACGAACTGCCGCGGCACGGAACCGCCGACGACCTTGTCGACGAACTCGATGCCGCTGCCCGGTGGCAGCGGCTCCACGTCGATCTCGCAGATGGCGTACTGGCCGTGCCCGCCGGACTGCTTGACGTGCCGGCCCCGACCCGAAGCGGCGCCGCCGAAGGTCTCGCGCAGCGCCACCTTGTACGGCACGGCGTCGACCTGGACGCCGTACCGGCCGCGCAGGCGCTCCAGGGCCACGTCCTGGTGGGCTTCGCCCAGGCACCACAACACCACCTGCCGGGTGTCCTGGTTCTGTTCGAGCCGCAGGGTCGGGTCCTCGGCGACGAGCCGGGCGAGGCCCTGCGAAAGCCGGTCCTCGTCGGCTTTGCCGTGGGCCTGGACCGCCAGCGGCAACAGCGGCTCCGGCATCGTCCACGGCTCCATCAGCAGGGGATCGTCCTTGGCGGAGACGGTGTCCCCGGTCTCGGCGTGACCGAGCCGGGCGACGCAGGCGAGGTCCCCGGCGATGCAGGCCGCCAGCGGGCGCTGCTGTCTGCCGAAGGGGGAGGTGAGCCCGCCGATCCGCTCGTCCGCCTCGTGGAGCTCGTGCCCGTCGTGGTTCCGGTCGGCGAGACCGTGGCCGGAGACGTGCACCGTTTCGTCGGGACGCAGGGTGCCTGAGAAGACCCGCACCAGGGAGATCCGGCCCACGTAGGGGTCCGCGGCGGTCTTGACGACCTCGGCGACCAAAGGCCCCTCGGGGTCGCAGCTGAGGGGAGGTCGGGAGCGTCCGTCGGGGGTGGTGACGGCGGGGAGCTCGTGTTCCAGGGGGGAGGGGAAGCCGCCCGTGATCAACTCCAGCAGTTCGAGGGTGCCGAGGCCCTGCGTCCCGCCGTCGGCGGCGGGGGCGGCGGCGAGCACGGGGTGGAAGGCGCCCCGGGCCACGGCCTTCTCCAGGTCGTCGACGAGGGTCTTCAGGTCGATCTCCTCACCGCCCAGATAGCGGTCCATGAGGGTCTCATCCTCGCTCTCCGCGATGATCCCCTCGATGAGCCGGGAGCGGGCCTCGGCGATGACCTCCCGCTGGGCTCCGTCGGGTGCTTCCTCGCGGCGCACCCCCGTGGAGTAGTCGTAGACCCGCTCCGAGAGCAGCCCGATCAGGCCGGTGGCGGGGGCGTGCCCATCGGCGGCTTCGGTGCCGCGCACCGGAAGGTAGAGGGGGAGGACGGCGTCCGGGTCGTCCCGCCCGAAGAGCTCCGCACAGACGGCGGTGAGCTCGGTGAAGTCGGTGCGCGCGGTGTCGAGGTGGGTGATGACGATCGCCCGCGGCATGCCGACGGCGGCGCACTCCTCCCAGACCATGCGCGTCGAGGCGGCGACGGCGTCGGCCTCCTGTGCGGCCGAGACGACGAAGAGGGCGGCGTCCGCCGCGCGCAGACCGGCCCGCAGCTCCCCGACGAAGTCGGCGTACCCGGGCGTATCGAGGAGGTTGATCTTGTATCCGTCCCAGCCGACCGGGACGAGGGACAGCTGCACGGACCGCTGCTGGCGGTGCTCGATCTCGTCGTAGTCGGAGACGGTCCCGCCGTCTTCGACCCGTCCGGCCCGGTTCACCGCTCCGGCGGTTTGCGCGAGGGCCTCGACGAGGGTCGTCTTGCCCGCTCCGCTGTGGCCGACCAGCACCACGTTCCTGACGGCCGAGGGCCGGTCGGCCGTCGGAGCCCTGCCGGCGGCCCCGGCGGGCGTCTTCGCCTTGTCACCCATGATGTGTTCCTCCCGACTGCTCGCACGGTGCGGCGGGACGCGGGCGCGGGGGAGTGGTGTGTCGCGGTACGGCTCCTGCGGTGCCCGCGGTGGTCCTTCGAGCTTTGCACCGACGCCGGGACGCGTCCATACGTCGTACACACGGGCGCCCCCTAGAGGGACGCCGACGCGACGGGTGGGTACCCGCCGGTAGGTCGGGAGGCTCGTGGCTACGATGGGTGAGCCGGTGGTCGTAGGGGCCGCGCGGCCCACCGAACCTCGGGAAGGCCATGCTGAACAAGTACGCGCGTGCCTTTTTCACGCGTGTCCTCACACCGTTCGCCGCGTTTCTGCTCCGCCGGGGCGTGAGTCCGGACGCGGTCACGCTCATCGGCACGGCGGGGGTGATGGCCGGTGCGCTGGTCTTCTTCCCCCGTGGGGAATTCTTCTGGGGCACGATCGTCATCACCCTGTTCGTCTTCTCCGACCTCGTCGACGGCAACATGGCCCGACAGGCGGGGATCTCCAGCCGGTGGGGGGCCTTCCTCGACTCGACGCTGGACCGGGTCGCCGACGGGGCGATCTTCGGAGGCTTCGCGCTCTGGTACGCGGGCAAGGGCGACGACAACGCCCTGTGCGCCGTCGCGATCTTCTGCCTCGCCAGCGGTCAGGTCGTTTCGTACACCAAGGCCCGTGGCGAATCGATTGGCCTGCCCGTTGCGGTGAACGGCCTGGTCGAGCGTGCCGAACGCCTGGTGATCTCGCTGGTCGCCGCCGGCCTCTCCGGACTGCACGCCTTCGGGGTTCCCGGGGTCCAGGTGCTGCTGCCGATCGCCCTGTGGATCGTGGCCATCGGCAGCGCGGTGACCCTGGGGCAGCGGGTCGTCACGGTGCGGCGCGAGTCGGCCGAGGCGGACGCCGCCGCGGCCGGCGGCGGCGGGGCGGCCTCGTGAGCACGCTGGGCGAGCGGTTGAGCGACGGCCTGTACGGAGCGGGCTGGGCGACCGTGAAGAAGCTGCCGGAGCCGGTGGCGACGGGGCTCGGCAGACGGATCGCCGACCTGGCCTGGAAGCGGCGGGGCAAGAGCGTCCTGAGACTGGAGTCCAACCTCGCACGCGTGGTGCCGGACGCGGCTCCCGAGCGGCTCGCAGAGCTGTCGAAGGCCGGCATGCGCTCGTACATGCGCTACTGGATGGAGTCCTTCCGGCTGCCGACCTGGAGCAAGGAGCGGGTCGAGCGGTCCATCGACGTCAAGGGCCGCCACCACCTGGAAGAGGGCCTGGCCGCCGGGCGGGGCGTGATACTGGCCCTGCCCCATCTGGCCAACTGGGACCTCGCGGGCGTGTGGGTGACCCGCTCGCTGGGCGTGCCGTTCACGACCGTCGCCGAGCGCCTCAAGCCCGAATCCCTGTACGACCGGTTCGTCGCCTACCGCGAGTCCCTCGGCATGGAGGTCCTGCCGCACACCGGGGGATCCGCCTTCGGCACCCTGGCGCGACGACTGCGGGCCGGCGGCCTGGTCTGTCTGGTCGCCGACCGCGACCTCTCAGCCTCCGGTACCGAGGTCACGTTCTTCGGCGACACGGCGCGCATGCCGGCGGGTC
Organism: Streptomyces sp. NPDC058877; assembly: GCF_042742855.1. Classification (NCBI taxonomy): domain Bacteria; kingdom Bacillati; phylum Actinomycetota; class Actinomycetes; order Kitasatosporales; family Streptomycetaceae; genus Streptomyces; species Streptomyces sp. NPDC058877. The sequence continues at coordinate 14,308 of NZ_JBHYMF010000134.1, forward strand.
CGGCGATCCTCGCCCAACAGACGGGGGCCCTGCTGCTGCCGGTGACCCTCTGGTACGACGACACGCCGGTGATGAAGGGACGGATCCACGCCCCCGTCGAGGTCCCCGAGTCGGGCACGCGGGCGGAGAAGACCTCCGTCATGACACAGGCCCTGGCCGACGTCTTCGCCAGCGGCATCGCGGACCATCCGGAGGACTGGCACATGCTGCAGCGGCTGTGGCTCTCGGACCTGGAGGAGCGCGGGGAGGAACGACCCTCGTGAAGATCGGCATCGTCTGCCCGTACTCCTGGGACGTGCCGGGCGGCGTCCAGTTCCACATCCGCGACCTCGCCGAGCACCTCATCGGGCTCGGGCACGGGGTGTCCGTCCTCGCCCCCGCCGACGACGAGACCCCGCTGCCGCCGTACGTCGTCTCGGCGGGCCGGGCCGTCCCCGTGCCCTACAACGGCTCGGTGGCCCGCCTCAACTTCGGGTTCCTCTCCGCCGCACGGGTCCGGCGCTGGCTGCACGAGGGAACCTTCGACGTGGTCCACATCCACGAGCCGACCTCGCCCTCGCTGGGACTGCTCACCTGCTGGGCGGCGCAGGGGCCGATCGTGGCCACCTTCCACACCTCGAACCCGCGTTCGCGGGCCATGATCGCCGCGTATCCGATCCTCCAGCCGGCCCTGGAGAAGATCAGCGCCCGCATCGCCGTGAGCGAGTACGCGCGCCGCACCCTGGTCGAGCACCTCGGCGGCGACGCGGTCGTCATCCCCAACGGCGTCGACGTGGATTTCTTCGCCCGCGCCGAGCCGAAGAAGGAGTGGCAGGGCGAGACCCTCGGCTTCATCGGCCGGATCGACGAACCGCGCAAGGGCCTGCCCGTCCTCATGCGGGCCCTGCCGAAGATCCTCACCGCGCGGCCCGGCACGAGGCTCCTGGTCGCCGGACGCGGGGACGAGGAGGAGGCGGTGGCCTCCCTGCCGCGCGAGATGCGTTCCCGAGTGGAGTTCCTCGGCATGGTCAGCGACGAGGACAAGGCGCGGCTGCTGCGGAGCGTCGACGTGTACGTGGCCCCCAACACCGGGGGCGAGAGCTTCGGGATCATCCTCGTCGAGGCGCTGTCGGCCGGTGCGCCGGTCCTCGCCGCCGACCTGGACGCCTTCGCCCAGGTCCTCGACCAGGGAGCGGCGGGCGAACTCTTCGCCAACGAGGACGCGGACGCGCTCGCGGACGCGGCGATCGCGCTCCTGGGGGACGCACCGCGCCGCGCGGAGCTCAGCGCCCGGGGCTCGGCCCACGTGCGGCGCTTCGACTGGTCCACGGTCGGTGCGGACGTCCTCGCCGTGTACGAGACGGTTACCGACGGGGCGGCGGCGGTGGACACGGACGAACGGGCGGGCGGGCTGCGCGCGCGACTGGGCCTCTAGGACGCGCTCCGACGGCGGGCTCCGTCCACCCGGAGGGCGTCGAGGGCCGGGAGGACCTTCGTCGCACCCCTGGGACCGGCGGTCGCGGGTCCCGGGTCCCGGGAAGGACGTTTTCCCGCGCCGGACGGATGGGCGGGGCGCCCCCCGGGCAGACTGCGGCCATGGATGCGATCACCCGTCTCGACCTCGGCCATCTCGTGCGCCCCGCCGAGGAGTGGGGAGGCCCGGGCGCCCGGGTGGAGCCGGTCCTCGGCTACGTGGTGCACCACGCGGGCGTCCGTCTGATCTTCGACACCGGGATCGGGACCGGGTCCCCGGAGACCGATGCGCACTACCGACCGGTCCGGCGCCCCCTGACCCCGGGGCCGGGCGACGTCGACCTGGTCGTCAATTGCCACCTCCACTTCGACCACGTCGGCGGCAACCAGCGCTTCCCCACCACCCCCGTCCTCGTCCAGCGCACCGAGCTCGCCCTCGCCCGCGCCGGCGGGCACACCATCGACGCGCTGCTGCCGGGCGTCCGGTACCAGGAGCTCGACGGCGAACACCGGATCGCGCCCGGTCTGCTGATCGTGCCGACCCCCGGGCACACGGCCGGCCACCAGTCGCTCGTCCTCGACCACGGTGACCGGATCACGGTCCTCGCCGGCCAGGCCCACGACTTCGCCCATGAGTTCGGCATCCCCCACCACCCCTGGTTCGACCGGCTCGGCGAGCTCGCCGACGGGCGGCCCGTCCGTGTCCTGTTCGCCCATGACCGTGACCTTTGGGAAGGCGTGCTGCCGCCGCCCCGGTAGCCTGTGCGCCCGTGACCGAAACCCTGATCTGGACCGTCGTCGCGCTGATCCTCGTCGGCGTCTACCTCAGTTGGACCGCCGGACGGCTCGACCGACTGCACGCGCGCATCGACGCCGCCCGTGCGGCCCTGGACGCACAGCTGCTGCGCCGGGCCTCGGTCACCCAGGAACTCGCCACCTCGGGCGTCCTCGACCCGGCAGCCTCCATCGTGCTCTACGAGGCCGCGCACGCCGCCCGCCAGGCGACGGAGGAGCACCGGGAAGTGGCCGAGAGCGAGCTGAGCCAGGCGCTCCGGGCCGTCTTCGGGGAGCCCGAGCAAGTGGAGCTCGTACGGCAGGCGCCGGGCGGCGAGGAGGCGGCGGGCGAGCTGGCGGCGGCCGTCCGTCGGGTGCCGATGGCCCGCCGGTTCCACAACGACGCGGTACGGGCCGCCCGCGCGCTGCGCCGGCACCGCAAGGTCCGTTGGTTCCGGCTCGCCGGCCACGCACCCTTTCCGCTGGCCTTCGAAATGGACGACGAGCCGCCGGTGGCCCTTGCCGATCGCCCGACCTGACCCCCCGTAACCTACGAAAACGATCCACTGGGTCCACATTGGCCCTTGATGTGGACCAGAGGTGGCCTGTTTCCTCATCCTTGTCGTCAACCACCGTTGTCACGAGTGAGGTATTCGTGTCCACCACGCCTTCCACCCCCTTCCAGTCCCCCGAGACCGGCACGGCACGCGTCAAGCGCGGCATGGCCGAGCAGCTCAAGGGCGGCGTGATCATGGACGTGGTCAACGCCGAGCAGGCGAAGATCGCCGAGGACGCCGGCGCCGTGGCCGTCATGGCCCTGGAGCGGGTCCCCGCGGACATCCGCAAGGACGGCGGCGTGGCCCGCATGTCCGACCCGAACATGATCGAGGAGATCATCGGTGCGGTCTCCATCCCGGTGATGGCCAAGTCCCGCATCGGCCACTTCGTCGAGGCCCAGGTCCTGCAGTCCCTCGGCGTCGACTACATCGACGAGTCCGAGGTCCTCACCCCGGCCGACGAGATCAACCACTCCGACAAGTGGGCCTTCACGACCCCCTTCGTCTGTGGTGCCACCAACCTGGGCGAGGCCCTGCGCCGCATCGCCGAGGGCGCGGCCATGATCCGCTCCAAGGGCGAGGCCGGCACCGGCAACGTGGTCGAGGCCGTCCGCCACCTGCGCCAGATCAAGAACGAGATCGCCAAGCTGCGCGGCTTCGACAACAACGAGCTGTTCGCCGCCGCCAAGGAGCTGCGCGCCCCGTACGAGCTCGTCAAGGAGGTCGCCGAGCTCGGCAAGCTGCCGGTCGTGCTGTTCTCCGCCGGTGGTGTCGCCACCCCGGCCGACGCCGCGCTGATGCGTCAGCTCGGTGCCGAGGGCGTCTTCGTCGGCTCCGGCATCTTCAAGTCGGGCGACCCGGCCAAGCGTGCCGCCGCCATCGTGAAGGCCACCACCTTCTACGACGACCCGAAGGTCATCGCGGACGCCTCCCGCAACCTCGGCGAGGCCATGGTCGGCATCAACTGCGACACCCTCCCCGAGTCCGAGCGCTACGCCAACCGGGGCTGGTAAGCACCGATGAACCCCTCTCCCGTCATTGGGGTCCTGGCCCTCCAGGGCGACGTACGGGAGCACCTGATCGCCCTGGCCGCGGCCGACGCCGTGGCCAGGCCGGTGAGGCGCCCCGAGGAGCTCGCAGAGGTCGACGGCCTGGTCATTCCCGGTGGTGAGTCCACCACCATCTCCAAGCTGGCCGTCCTCTTCGGCCTCATGGAGCCGCTGCGCGAGCGCATCGCCGCGGGCATGCCGGTCTACGGCACCTGTGCCGGCCTGATCATGCTCGCCGACAAGATCCTCGACCCGCGCTCGGGCCAGGAGACCTTCGGCGGCATCGACATGATCGTCCGCCGCAACGCCTTCGGGCGACAGAACGAGTCCTTCGAGGCGGGCGTGGCCGTCACGGGGATCGAGACCCCGGTCGAGGGCGTCTTCATCCGCGCCCCGTGGGTCGAGTCCGTCGGAGCCCAGGTCGAGGTCCTCGCCGAGCACGACGGGCACATCGTGGCCGTCCGACAGGGCCGGGTCCTCGCGACCTCCTTCCACCCCGAACTCACCGGCGATCACCGGATCCACGAACTCTTCGTGGACATGGTGCGCGCGGAACGGTGATGTGATCCCGGTAGGATCTCTGGGGTTCGTTCAAGAAGTGGGTTACGCGAAGGAGACAGGCAGATGTCCGGCCACTCTAAATGGGCTACGACGAAGCACAAGAAGGCCGTGATCGACGCCAAGCGCGGCAAGCTCTTCGCGAAGCTGATCAAGAACATCGAGGTCGCGGCCCGTACCGGCGGCGCCGACCCGGACGGCAACCCGACGCTCTACGACGCCATCCAGAAGGCGAAGAAGAGCTCGGTCCCGAACAAGAACATCGACTCCGCCGTCAAGCGGGGCGGCGGTCTCGAGGCCGGCGGCGTCGACTACGCCACGATCATGTACGAGGGTTACGGCCCGAACGGCGTCGCGGTGCTCATCGAGTGCCTCACCGACAACCGCAACCGTGCCGCCTCCGACGTGCGCGTCGCCATGACCCGCAACGGCGGTTCCATGGCCGACCCGGGCTCGGTCTCGTACCTGTTCAACCGCAAGGGCGTCGTGGTGCTGCCCAAGGGCGAGCTGACCGAGGACGACGTCCTCGGTGCGGTCCTCGACGCGGGCGCCGAAGAGGTCAATGACCTCGGCGAGAACTTCGAGGTCATCAGCGAGGCCACCGACCTGGTCGCGGTCCGCACCGCGCTCCAGGAGGCCGGCATCGACTACGACTCGGCCGAGTCCAGCTTCGTCCCGACCATGCAGGTCGAGCTGGACGAGGAGGGGGCGCGCAAGATGTTCAAGCTGATCGACGCCCTGGAGGACAGCGACGACGTGCAGAACGTCTTCGCCAACTTCGACGTCAGCGATGAGGTCATGGAGAAGGTCGACGCCTGATCCCCCCTTTGCGGCCAAACCGCCGCCGCTCTCGCGGATGTGGTTGCTCGCCGTTCGGGTCGCTCAATCGATGGTTGCTGTTTTGGACGGGCCGACAGGACACACCC
>NZ_JBHYMF010000135.1:0-19489 GCF_042742855.1 Streptomyces sp. NPDC058877
GGTGCGCACGGACCGGCGGAGGCGTCAGACGCGGGTGACCGTCGCGTGCGACATCATGTTCACCGGGTCGTAGCGGACCCGTGCGCCCGGATAGGGGGCGTGGATGACCTGGCCGTTCCCGGCGTAGATCGCCACGTGGCTGGCGTCACCGCGATAGGTGACGAGATCGCCCGGCTGCGCCTGCGAGAGCGGCACCTGACGGCCCGCGTGCCGCTGCGCCGCCGAGGTGCGGGGCAGGCTGATCCCGGCCTGCCGGTAGGACCACACCATCAGGCCCGAGCAGTCGAAGGCAGAGGGGCCGGTCGCCCCCCACACGTACGGCCTGCCGATCGCGCTGCGGGCGGCCACCACCGCGGCGGCGGCCCGCGAGGGGGTCGGCCCCAGATCGGCGAGCGGCGGCAGCTCCTCGGCGGGACCACCGGCCCGCTGGCCGGTGCGGGAGGCGCGCTCGTAGTCGGTGCGCTCCTCGACCGTGAGCGAGGCAAGCGCCCGGCGGGCCTCGGCGAGCTTCCGCTCGACGGTGCGCTTGTGCTTGGCGACCTCGGCGCGGCTGCGCTCCAGTTCGACGAGGGCCGCACGGGCCTCGCTCCGCTTCTGGCCCAGTCGACGCTGCTCGCGCTGGAGTTCACCGAGTGCGGCACCCTGCCGAACGGTGGCCCGGTCCAGGGCCGAGGCCCGGTCCAGATAGCTGTCCGGGTCGGAGGAGAGCAGCAGGGCGAGCGCGGGGTCCATGCCGCCGGAGCGGTACTGGGCGCCGGCGACGGAGCCGAGCGCGCCCCTCATCCGGTTGATGCGCTCCTGGCCCCGGGCGAGGCCGTCCTGCGCCCGGGAGACCGTTCGGCGCAGCTCGTCCGCCTTCTCGTCCGCACGGTTGTAGCCCTCCGTGGCCTTCTCGGCCTCCTCGAAGAGGCGGTCGATGGTGGCCCGGGTGGCCGCGGTGCCCGCCCCGGGATCCGCGCTCGCGGGGACGGCTCCGAGGGACGCGGCAGCGGTGGCCGCAGCAGCGGTGAGGAGGGTGACCCGGGCGGGTCGGCGGTGGGACGCCACGAATCGCGCTCCGTTCGGCTCGACGCGGACTGGAGCGCCAGACAGTAGCCGCTGATCACTCCGCGTCCAACGAAGGCAACGGGCGCACGAAGTGACGCCCCGCCGGAGAACACAGGTCACCGGCGGGGCGTCAGGTCAGTGCGCGTCGTCGCAAACCACTCGATTGGGCGGCACGGCGCATCGGGTCGCCGTCCGTCAGATGCGGACGCCGAACTGGAAGGTGCCCATGTAGTTCATGGACTCGTAGCGGACCACGGCGCCCGGCTTGGGGGCGTGCAGGATCGTGTTGTTGCCGGCGTACAGGCCCACGTGCGACAGGCTGTTGAAGAAGACCAGGTCGCCCGGCTTGAGCTGGCTGCGGCCGATCTTCACGCCGTCGTTCTGCTGGGTGTAGGTGGTGCGGGTGAGCTGGACGCCGGCCTGGCGGTAGGCCCACTGCGTCAGGCCCGAGCAGTCGAACGCATTGGGGCCGGTGCCGCCGGAGACGTACGGCTTGCCGAGCTGGGTGGCGGCGGCGGAGAGGGCGGCGGCACCTCGCTGGGAAGCCGGCACCTCGTTGCCGAGGCTGACGCGCTCGCCGGCGGCACGGCTGGCGCGCTGCTCCTTCTCCTCCATCTCGGCGCGCTCGGCGGCGGTGAGGGTGTTGAGCAGCTTCTGCGCCTCGGCGAGCTTGCCCTGGAACTTCTTCTTCTTCTCGCCGAGGGTCTTGCGGACGTCCTCGAGGTCGGCCAGCTTCGTGGAGGCCTCGGCGCGCTGCTGCGCCAGGGTGCGCTGCTTGGCCTGGATCGAGGTGAGCACATCGGCCTGCTGGGCGCTCAACTGGTCGATCGCGGACGCCTTGTCGAGGTAGGTGTCCGGGTCGGAGGAGAGGAAGAGCTGGAGCGCCGGGTCGATGCCTCCGGAGCGGTACTGGGCGCTGGCGACCGAACCGATCTGGTCGCGCAGGGTGTTGAGCTCCTGCTGGCCGCGGGCGACCTCGTCCTGGAGGTTGCTGATCTCCTTCTGGAGCTTGCCGCGGCGCTCTTCCGCGAGGTTGTACTGCTCCGTGGCCTCTTCGGCCTCGTGGTGCAGTTCGTCGACCTTCGACTTGACCTCGTCGATCTTCGGCTTGGCGGGGGCCGCCTGGGCGCCGGACTGGGCGGTGAGGGCGACGGCCGCGGCTGCGGTCACGGTGAGCACGGTCACACGGGTGCGGCTCGGCTGCTTGGGACGACGGTGGGACGCCACGAAGGCGAGCTCCTTCTGCCTCGAGCCGCCCAACCGGTCACGGACAGGCGGTTCCTCCGCCGTCACCCCGGATGGGTGATCGACCGCGCGAAGGTTCGATGCCAGACCCTAGTGACCAAGTTGTGATCAGTTCAAATCCCACTGACAAAAATCTCGCCCACCAGCCACTTTCTTCGCGGGCACCACACGCGCAGTGAGGGCCATTTGACGATGAGCTAACCACAATTCGGGCATAAAGAGCAGGAGTTGCCATGCCTCACGAGAGGCGCGAAAGCCGCTTCAGCAACAAGACGGACGCCACCGGGCGCGCTCCCGACTTCGCGACGCCGTCCGCCACCTCCCGGTCGGTGGAGACCACCACGACCGGCCTCCCCGGCGGCTCCGCCCGGACCAATTGGCGGATCAACTCGTCCGCCGTGACGCCGGGCTTGGAGAACAACACCCGGACCCCGCGCGGCGGCGCGAGCAGCACCGGAGCCGCCAGCTCGGCACCGTCGAAGACACAGGTGACTTCGGCTCCCGAGCGGGCCGCCAGGGCCGAGAGGCCACCGAGCAGTCGCAGCCGCTGCTTCTCCAGCGGCATCGTCGGATAACCGGTCTTGGTGACGTTGTAGCCGTCGACGACCAGATGCGCCTGCGGCAGTGCGAGCAACTGGTCGAGCAGGGCCGGGTCCGTCTCGGAAAGCGCCCGCGCCGCGATGTCCTTCGGGGACATCCGACCCGGCTCCACCGCGTCCACGGTGTCCGCGGGGTGCACCGAGACCGGTGGCAGGGCGAGCTCGCGGCGCAGCCCCTGGGCAGCGTCGAGCACCGTGTCGAGCAGCAGCCGCAGCCGCATGTCCTCCACCGAGCGTCCCTCGCGGGCGCCCCGGCGGCTCGCCTCCAGGGCCGCCTCGGCCTCACCGAGCCGGGCCTTGAGCCGCCGGGTCTCGCTCTCGGCGGCCGACACCCGTGTCGCCGCCTCCGCCCGCACGGCCTCGATCTCGCCCTGCGCCTTGCGCAGGGCGGCCTCCCCGCGCTTGACGTCGCTCTGTGCGCTGCGCAGCTTGCGCTGGAGCGATTCCGCCTCCTTGCGGGCCGCTTCCAGGTCGTGCCGGAGCTGCTCGGTCTCGCCCCGGGCACGGTCCCGGGCCGTGGCGAGCTCCTCGCGCAGCCGCTCCAGCTCGCGCCGGCCCGCCTCGTCGGCGCGCTCGGCATCGGCCCGTTGGGCCTCCTCGCCGGCTGCGGCGACGAGCTTGACCCAACCGGCCGGGCGCAGCACGTACGCAGCCGCCGCCACGTCGACGGGGTCGGCGGCTGCGGGCGGGGTGCCGCTCTCCACGGCTCCGGCCAGCTCGGGCTGGTCCTGCTTGAAGCGCTCGCCGATCCGCTGCCGGAAGACCGGATCGCCCTCCAGGGCCGCTGCCATGGCGTTCCCGGCGAACTTGGCCCGCCGGCTCGCGGTGAAGCGCGCGTACTGACGCAGGGGCGCGGGCAACTCTGCGACGGTCAGCCCGCCGAAGGCGTCCGCGACCAGCGCGATCACTCTCCGCCGTACGCCTTCCGGCAGTGGGTGGTCGAGCGTCTCGGCAGCGTCACCTGCCGCGCCGGCCGGCTCGCCACCGTGCGCGGGCTGCTCCACGTTCCGTCACCCCTATGTCATCCGCGCCGCCCCTCAGGAGGCAGCGCCCGGCCTGTCCACCAGTTCGATCTGGTCCACCGCATTGCACCAGCGGCAGCGGACCGACTCGATGGTCTCACTGACCACCTGCCGCTCCTCGACCGTGGGTTCGCCGGCGAGGTCCAGATGGACGTACTCCACGACCTTGGAGGACCGGGTCACGTCGAAGCGGGTCAGGTTGCCGCAGAGCGTGCAGCGCCAGCGGGTCTCGGCGGTCGGCAGGGGAACCGTCGTCATCGTGCCGTCCTTCTTCCTGTTGCGTGGTACCAGGTGCGGGAGCCGCGGTGCGCCTTCGAACTGCGGTGGTGATGCCCGTAACCCTACGGCCTCGGGGGAAGGGCGGGGCACGGCGAGGCGCTCTGTCCACTTCGACCCCGGTACGCCATGATCTGTCCGTGATCGAATGGCGAGGTGCGGTCCTCGGCGCCTGGCGTGGCGTCCGCAGCGGACCCTCGGTGACGTACGGGCTGATCGCCGCCTGCTGCCTCCTGTTCGTGGCCGGTCCCGTCTCCGGACTCAACCCGGCGTACGGCACCGGCGAGGAGCTCCTGGCGGCCCAGGGAGCCTACTTCCGTCGCTGGGGCGTGGTGCCCGCCGAGCTGATGGGCGGCGAGCCGCGGGCCCTGCTCACCCCGCTGACCGCGCTCTTCGTCCACGGCAGCTGGCTGCACCTGTTGGGCAACATGCTCTTCCTGTTCGTCTTCGGCGCGATGGCCGAGGAGCGCATGGGCCCGCTCGGGTTCTCCCTCTTCTACCTGTGCACCGGCTACCTGGCGCTGCTCGGGTACGCGGCGGCCCACGCGACCAACGAACAGACCCTGGTCGGGGCGTCGGGGGCGATCTCCGCGGTGCTCGGGGCCTTCCTCTTCCTCTTCCCCCGCTCCCGGGTCACCAGCCTCTTCCCCTTCCTGTTCTTCCTGCCGCTGCGCTTCCCCGCCTGGATCGTGCTGATCTTCTGGTTCACGCTGCAGTGGCTGGCCGCGCGGGCGGCGGGCGCGGGTCCCGGCGTCGCCTATCTGGCCCACGTCGTGGGCTTCTCCGTCGGTTTTCTCTACGCCTGGGGGCGCTACCGGGGTGGGGATAGAGTGAAGGCCCAAGCCGCGGCGACCGAGGGAGAAAGCCAGCCGTGATCACCGCGATCGTGCTCATCAAGACCAGCGTGGACCGCATCCCGGAGATCGCCGAGTCGATCGCCGCGCTCGACAGCGTCAGCGAGGTCTTCTCGGTGACCGGTACGTACGACCTGATCGCGATGGTCCGGGTGCCGCGCCACGACGACCTGGCGGACGTGATCCCCGGCCGCATCAGCAAGATCCCGGGCGTCGAGGCCACCGACACCCACGTCGCCTTCCGCACGTACTCCCAGCACGACCTGGAGGCGGCCTTCGCCATCGGCCTGGAGTCCTGAGACCGCGTACGCGGCACGAGCGGAGGGGGTTTCCCGACCGGGAGGCCCCCTTCACCCGTACGAGTGAGCCGTCAGCCGCGGTCGGGGACGCAGCGGCCGTCCTCGGTGCGGTACTTCCAGCGGGCGCCGTCCCGGACGAGGGCCCGCACCGCACGGACGAAGCGCTCCACGTGCTCGTCCGGCGTACCGGCGCCGAAGCTCACCCGGATGGCGTTCAGGGCGGGGCCGCCCTCCGCCCCCTGCCCCCCGCACTCGCCCGGGTCCCGGCGGTCCGCGCCGAGCAGCGTGCGGACCAGCGGATGGGCGCAGAAGAGACCGTCGCGGACGCCGATGCCGTACTCGGCGGAGAGCGCGGCGGCGAGGTGGGAGCTGTTCCAGCCCTCCACGACGAAGGAGAGGACGCCGACGCGGGGCGCCCCGTCGCCGAAGAGCGAGAGGAAGCGCACCTCGGGCACCCCGGCGAGGCCCTCGCGGACCTTGGCGATCAGGCGCTGCTCACGGGCGACCAGGGAATCGAAGCCGGCCTCGGTGAGCGCCTTGCAGGCGGAGGCGACGGCATGGGCGCCGATGACGTTCGGGGAACCGGCTTCATGCCGGGCCGCGGTGGTGTGCCACTCCACGTCCACTCCCCCGTCGGCCCGACGGGCCACCGTGCGGGAGGCTCCGCCGCCGGCGAGGTAGGGCTCGGCCTCCTGCAGCCAGTCGGGGCGCCCGGCGAGGACGCCAGCGCCGAAGGGGGCGTACAGCTTGTGCCCGGAGAAGGCGACCCAGTCCACGTCCCACTCCCGCACGGAGACCGGGTGGTGGGGGGCGAGTTGGGCGGCGTCGAGCACGATCCGGGCGCCGTGCGCACGGGCGGCGGCGGCCAGCTCCTTCACCGGCCACAGCTCGCCGGTGACGTTGGAGGCGCCGGTGACGCAGACGAGGGCGGGGCCGTGGGGCTCGCGGTCGGCGAGGGCCCGCTCCAGGGCCTCGACGGCCCGGGCCGGGGTGCGGGGCGCGTCGAGGTAGGTCACGCGGGGCCCGCTCCCCCCGTTGCTCCCGGGAGCCCGGACGGACTCCCAGGGGAGCAGGGAGGCGTGGTGCTCGGTCTCGAAGACGAAGACCTGGCAGTCGGCCGGGAGCGCGCGGGCGAGCAGGTTGAGCGAGTCGGTGGTGGAGCGGGTGAAGACGACCTGGTCTCCGGGGCGGCAGTCGAGGAACTCGGCGACGGTGGCGCGGCTGCTCTCGAAGAGGTCGGTGGAGAGCTGCGAGAGGTAGCCGGCGCCGCGGTGGACGCTGCCGTAGTAGGGGGCGTACGCGGCGACGTCGTCCCAGACCCGCTGGAGGGCCGGCGCGCTGGCGGCGTAGTCGAGCGCCGCGTAGGTCACCTCGCCGCCGGTGACGAGCGGGACGGTGACGTCCCGGCCGAGGACCGGCAGCGGGGCGGTACAGCGGGGTTCGGCGGACTCGACCGTGGTGGCGACGGCGTGCGGGGTTGCGGACATGGCGGTATCTCCCGGCGGGCGGTGCGGAATGGCTTCGGATCCCGTACGCGGCCGGGCGGCGGGGTACGGGTGGTGCCTCGGAGACGGCGCGGGGCGCGGGCCTGCATGCGCACGGGCACGCGGAAGTGGCCTTGTTCCGAGGGGGAAGAAGGGGCGCTGTCGCCCTATCGCATTCGCTTGCTCACGGAAAACGCTCCTCGAAGAACCAGGACCCCTGGTGTGTCGAGGGGTCCGCGCTTGCCGTAGACCTCGCTGCCTACGGCCCGGTCTTCACCCGGGGCACCCCGCCACGGACGGAGGGTTGCCGGACAGCTAGCCGGGGCTTCACAGCTGTCGCTCATGACCTGTCACGCATCCTGCCACATGATCGCGGAAACGCAAGGCCCCGGTCCGGATGCCGGACCGGGGCCGGGCGCGAACGCCGCGCCGACTACGCGTTGCTGGCCGCGATCCAGCGGTCGAGGGACCGTCGGGCCGCGCCGGAGTCAATGGACTCGGCCGCCCGCGCGATGCCCGCGGCCAACTGCTCCGTCAGGGTGCCGCTGCCGGGCTCCAGGGCGGTGAGCGCAGCCGCCGCGTTGAGCAGCACCGCGTCCCGCACCGGGCCGGTCTCCCCCGCGAGGAGCCGGCGGGCCACATCGGCGTTGTACGAGGCGTCGGCGCCGCGCAGGGCCTCCAGAGGCACCAGCTCGATGCCGACGTCCCGCGGGTCGAAGCGCTCCTCGGTGACGCCGCCGTCCCGGACCACCCACACCCGGGAGGTGGCGGTGGTGGTCAGCTCGTCCAGGCCGTCGTCCCCCCGGAAGACCAGTGCGGAGTTGCCGCGCTCGGCGAAGACGCCGGCGACGACCGGCGCCATGCGGGGGTCGGCGACCCCGACCGCCTGGGCCCGCACCTTGGCCGGGTTGGTCAGCGGCCCGAGGACGTTGAAGGTGGTGCGGATGCCCAGTTGGCCGCGGGCCGCGGCGACGTGCCGGAGCGAGGGGTGGAACTTCACCGCGAAGCAGATGGTGATGCCGGCTTCCTCGGCGACCTCGGCGACCCGCTGCGGGGTCAGGTGCAGGTTGATGCCGAGCTTCTCCAGAACGTCGGAGGAACCGGAGGCCGAGGAGGCGGCGCGGTTGCCGTGCTTGACGACCTTCGTTCCCGTGCCGGCGACCACGATCGACGCCATGGTGGAGATGTTGACGGTCTTGGCGCCGTCGCCGCCGGTGCCGACGATGTCGACGGCGGGCCCCGGTACCTCGATGAGGTTGGCGTGCTCGTACATGGTCCGGACGAGGCCGGTGATCTCCTGCACCGTCTCGCCCTTGGCGCGCAGCGCCACCATGAACCCGGCGATCTGGGCGTCGGTCGCCTCGCCGCTCATGATCAGGTCCATCGCCCAGGCGGTGTCGTCGGCGGACAGGTCCTTGCCGTCGAGCAGTCCGTTCAGCAGGACGGGCCAGGAGCGGCCCGCCGTGGTAGGTCCTCCAGCGGGGGTCGCGGTGCTCATGGCCGGCTCCAGGTGATCACGTGACGGATACGTCCCCACCCTATCGACCTCCGGGCACGGCAAAGAGCCCCGTCCAACGAATGGACGGGGCTCTTGCCGTGGCGACCGCGGGGTCCCCCCGCTCAGGGGAATCCCGGAGCGGAGGAGGTCAGGAGGAAGAGGCGATCAGTGGTGGCCGTGGCCGCTCTGGATCTCCTTGTACTCCTCGACCGTGGGCTTGGCGATCTGGCTGTCGTCGCCGTAGTAGCCCTTGTTGAGCTTGACCCGGAGCTTCTCCAGGCGACCGATCTTGCGCTCCACGCCGTTCTCGTCGACGGCCGGCGGGAGCTCCGCCGCCGCGTACTGCTCGTGCGCGGTGAGGCGGTGCAGTTCGCCCTGGCTGAGCGGCTCGTGGACCTCGACGAACTCACCGTGCGGCAGGCGCTTGATGATGCCGGACTCGCGACCGTGCAGCACCTTGTCCTTGTCCCGGCGCTGGAGGCCGAGGCAGATCCGCTTGGTGGCGATGAACGCGATGACCGGGCCGAGGAAGAAGAAGATCCGGACGAACCAGGTGATCGAGTTGATCGACAGGTGGAAGTGCGTGGCCCAGAGGTCGTTGCCGCCACCGACGAGCATGATCATGTACGCGGTGATCCAGGCGACGCCGAAGGCGGTGCGCGTCGGAGCGTTGCGCGGGCGCTGCGCGATGTGGTGCTCGCGCTTGTCGCCGGTGATCCAGGACTCGATGAACGGGTAGACCGCGATGGCCGCGAGGACCGCCGGGAAGATCGCCAGCGGAATCATCACGCCCAGGACCAGCGTGTGGCCCCAGAGGTTGATCTCCCAACCCGGCATGACACGGATCAGACCCTCGGCGAAGCCCATGTACCAGTCGGGCTGGGCGCCGGTGGACACCTGGTCCGGGCGGTACGGGCCGAGGGCCCAGATCGGGTTGATCGAGGCGATCGCCGCGATGATCGCGATGACGCCGAAGACCAGGAAGAAGAAGCCTCCGGCCTTCGCCATGTACACCGGCAGCAGCGGCATGCCGACGACGTTCTTGTTGGTGCGGCCGGGGCCCTCGAAGTGCGTGTGCTTGTGGACGAACACCAGGATGAGGTGGGCGACCACCAGGCCCAGCATGATGCCGGGCAGCAGCAGCACGTGCGCCGAGTAGAACCGGGCCACGAAGTCGCCGCCGGGGAACTCTCCGCCGAACAGGAACATCGACAGGTAGGTGCCGATGACCGGGACGGACAGGATCGCGCCCTGCATGAAGCGGACACCGGTGCCGGAGAGCAGGTCGTCCGGGAGCGAGTAACCGGTGAAGCCGGTGAACATGCCCAGGAAGAACAGCAGGAAGCCGAACAGCCAGTTGATCTCACGCGGCTTGCGGAAGGCACCGGTGAAGAACACGCGCATCATGTGCACGAACATGCCGGCGAGGAAGATCAGCGCCGCCCAGTGGTGGATCTGCCGGATGAGCAGACCACCGCGCACCTCGAAGGAGATGTGCATGGTCGAGTTGAACGCCTCGGACATCAGCTGTCCCTGGAGCGGGACGTACGGTCCGACGTACTCCACCTCGTTCATCGACGGGTGGAAGAACAACGTCAGGTAGACGCCCGTCAGGATGATGATGAGGAAGCTGTAGAGGCAGATCTCGCCCAGCATGAAGGACCAGTGGTCCGGGAAGATCTTCCGCATGTTGGCCTTGGCCAACGTGTAGATCCCCAGGCGGCCGTCGGCCCAGTCGGCGATCCGCTCTCCGGCGGGTGCCTTCTTCTGCGTATCGGTCACAGTGCTCATCCGCGCTCCCAGAATGCAGGACCGACGGGCTCGTCGAAGTCGCCGAGCGCCTCCAGGAAGCCCTTGTCGTTCACGCCGATCCGCAGCTGCGGAAGGGCGTGACCGGCCGGGCCGAAGATGACGCGGGCGCCGTCGGAGAGGTCGAAGGTGGACTGGTGGCACGGGCAGAGCACGTGGTGGGTCTGCTGCTCGTACAGGGAGATCGGGCAGCCCACGTGGGTGCAGATCTTGGAGAACGCGACGATGCCCTCGTGGGACCACTCCAGCTCGCGCTTGTCCTTGATGTCCTCCGGCTGGATCCGGACGATCATCAGGGCGGCCTTGGCGATCTCGGTCTGGAAGTGCTCGTCGTGCTCCGAGAGGCCCTCGGGCATCGCGAAGGTCAGCGAACCGACCGCGACGTCCTCGGGACGCAGCGGCTCGTGGGTGTTCATGTTGATGAGCTGGAGCCCCTTGGTCCACAGCGTGGTCCGGAGCTTCTTCTCGGGCAGCGGGCCCATGTCGCGCAGCAGGACGATGCCGGAGAGCGGTACGAGCGACAGCGCGCCGAACATCGTGTTGCGGATGAGCTTGCGGCGGCCCATGCCCGACTCCGCGGCACCGGCCGCGAAGTCCGCCATGACCTTCGCCTTGACCTCGGGCGACGCCTCCATGGGGTGACGCTCGTCGGCGACCTCGACGTCGGACATCAGGGTGCGGGCCCAGTGGACCGCACCCGCGCCGATGAAGAAGAGTGCGGAACCGAGGGTCAGGCCCAGGGCGAAGTTGAGCGCGGACACCCGACCGAAGGGCCAGATGTACACGATCTTGTCGACCGGGAAGATCACGTACGAGGCGATGAAGCCGACGGTGGCCAGCATCGACAGCGTGAACATGAAGGCGACCGCGCGCTCGGACCGGCGTGCGGCCCGCTCGTCGATGTCCTGGATGCGGGGCTTGTGGGGCGGGAGGCCCGGGTCGGCGAACGGGTCGTCGGCGACCTTCACCGCGCCGTGCGCGGTGTCCTGCCCTGCCGGCAGGTTCTCTTCAGGAATCTCTTGGGTACTCATGACTTCTTGGCCTTAGCGGTGTGGGCCGCGACCCAGATGGCAACTGCGATCAGCGCACCCAGACCGAAGATCCAGGCGAACAGGCCCTCGCTGACGGGGCCGAGGCCGCCGAGCTTGAGACCGCCCGGGTTGTCGGCCTTGTCGCTGTTGACGGCCTGGACGTACGCGATGATGTCCTTCTTCTCCTTCTCCGGCATCGTCGTGTCGGGGAAGGAGGGCATGTTCTGCGGGCCGGTCTGCATGGCCTCGTAGAGGTGCTTCGGGCTCACGCCTTCGAGGCTCGGGGCGTACTTGCCGTAGGTCAGCGCACCGCCCTCACCGGTGAAGTTGTGGCACTGGGCACAGTTGGTGCGGAACAGTTCACCGCCCTTGGCGATGTCGGCACCCGCGGGGTTGTACTGGGCCTCGGTCGGCGTGATCGGGCCGGCACCGAGAGAGGCGACGTACGCCGCGAGCTGATCGATCTCAGCCTGCGAGTAGATGACCTTCTTCTTCGGGACCTGGGCGCCCGGCTGCTGGGCCGGCATGCGGCCGGTACCGACCTGGAAGTCGACCGCGGCCGAACCGACGCCGACCAGGGACGGGCCGTCAGAGGTGCCCTGACCGCCGGTTCCGTGGCAGCTGGCGCAGCCGACGGAGTAGAGCTTCTTGCCCTCCTCGATGGCGAGGGACTGGGCGGTTTCATCGGCCTTCGCCGTGCCCGCGGGCGCGAACGCGGCGTACAGCCCCCCAGTGGCCGCCAGCGCGAGGAGTAGGACGACGACCGCCGCCAGCGGATGGCGTCGTCGTGCGGAGAGCTTTTTCACGGATTACCCCGGTGTCAGGATCTTCTGCGTCGATGCTTGCTGGATGTCTCGGTCCGCCGTGGAGGCGGAACCGATTACTTGATCATGTAGATCGTGGCGAAGAGGCCGATCCAGACGACATCGACGAAGTGCCAGTAGTAGGACACGACGATGGCGGCGGTTGCCTGCTCGTGAGTGAACCTCCTGGCGGCGTACGTCCGGCCGAGGACCAGCAGGAAGGCGATGAGACCGCCCGTCACGTGCAGGCCGTGGAAGCCGGTGGTCAGGTAGAACACGGTGCCGTACGGGTCCGACGAGAGCGAGAGGCCCTCGTGCTTGACCAGCTCGGTGTACTCGAAGACCTGGCCGCCGATGAAGATCGCACCCATCACGAACGTGATGATGAACCACGTCCGGAGCTTCTTCACATCGCCCCGCTCGGCGGCGAAGACGCCGAGCTGGCAGGTGAGGGAGGAGAGCACCAGGATCGTGGTGTTCGTCGCGGAGAACGGAAGGTTCAAGGCCTCGGCCTTTTCCGACCAGAACTCCGCGCCCATCACGGATCGCAGGGTGAAGTACATCGCGAAGAGGGCCGCGAAGAACATCAGCTCGGAGCTCAACCAGATGATGGTTCCGACGCTGGTGAGGTTCGGTCGATTGACCGACGGGTGCGCGTGCCCTGTTTCTACTGTCGTTACTGTCGCCACGACCGACATTATGTCGGTCGCTTATCCCGCCCTCACTCCGGGGGGTGCCGTTCGGAGTGTCAGGGGGGTGTGTCGAGCCCGAACGGCCCAGTGCCGGAGCCCCCGGGCACCCTTCGAACAGGTGTTGAACGGGTGTTGACGGGGTGTGGACCGGAGTAGCATCCGGCGCATCGATCGACGACCTTCCCACGGACTTCCCCACGGAGGAACGATGCAGTCGAGTGCCACGGTCCTGGTCTACAGCGACGACGCGAACACCCGGGCGCAGGTGCGGCTCGCGGCCGGGCGCAGGCCCGCGAGCGACGTTCCCCCGATCGAGTTCGTGGAGTGCGCGACGCTCCCCGCCGTCCTGAAGGCCCTGGACGGGGGCGGGATCGACGTGTGCGTGCTCGACGGCGAGGCGGTGCCCGCCGGGGGCATGGGCGTCTGCCGGCAGATCAAGGACGAGGTCTTCCGCTGCCCGCCGGTCCTGCTGCTCATCGGGCGCCCCCAGGACGCCTGGCTGGCCACCTGGAGCCGCGCGGACGCCGCGGTCACCCTTCCGGTGGAACCGGTCGAGTTCGCGGCGTCCCTGGCCTCCCTGCTGCGCTCGCGCCTGTCGATCGACGCCTGAGCGGGCCGGGACGGCCGCGCCGCTCAGATCGACGGCCGGAGCCGCGCCTTCTCGGCGGGGGCCACCGGGTTTCCGGCGGCCTCCACCAGGGCGCTGCCCTGGCGCCACTTGTCCCACGGCAGGTTCCAGTCACCGAAGCCGTTGCCGAAGGGCGCCATCGTGTCACCGGCACTGTTGACGGTCTTGACGATGTCCCCGGGGCGGACGGTCTCGAAGAACCAGGCAGCGTTCCCCATCGACATGCCGACGCAGCCGTGGCTGACGTTCGCCACGCCCTGGGAGCCGACGGACCAGGGGGCGGCGTGCACGTACTCGCCGCTCCAGGTGACCCTGGTGGCGTAGTACACGGGCAGGTCGTACGAGTCGGAACCGCCCTCCGCGATGCCGATGCTGGTCCCCCTCATCCGGACGTAGTACTCCTTGCCCAGGATGACTTTGATGCCGTTACGGGTGGAGAAGCCCGGTTTGCCGGTGGTCACCGGAATGGTGTTGATCACTTCTCCGTTGCGCTTCACCGTCATGTAGTGCGACCCGGCGTCCGCGATCGCCTCGATCCGGTCCCCGATGGTGAGCTTCAGCGGCTTGGACGCCCCGCCGTAGAGCTTGTCGCCCACCTTGATGCCGTCCAGGTTCCCGGTCACCTGGACGAGCGCCCCGGCCGGCCAGTACTCCTTCGGACGGAAGTGCAGCTTCTTGTCGTCCACCCAGTACCAGGCCCCTTCGACGGCGGGCGTGGAACGGACTTTGAGCGCCCGTTCGACGACGGCGCGCGCCGACCGGTCCTTGACGGGGAGGCTGAGCTCCGCGGTGATGGGCTGACCGACGCCGTAGGTGCCCGCCTCGGGCCCGAAGGCGACGGTCAGGGCCCGTTTGGCCGGTGCCGTCTCGAAAGTGAACGTACGGGCGCCCGGAGCGCCGTCCTCGTCCTCGGTGGCCACCCGAACGGTGTACCGGGCGCCGGCGGCCAGGGCGGCCGTGGAGCGCCATCGCTGGCCGTCCGCGGTGAGTTCGCCCGCGAGGTGGTGCCCCGCGTCATCGGCGGCGGTGACATCGGTGATGCGCCCCTCATCACCCTTCACGGTGATTTCCAGGGGCTTCTCCGGGTCCGCCTTCGCTCCGTCCACGGGGGCGCTGACGGCGAGCTGGTCCACCGCGTCGTAGGCCTTCGCCGACAGCGGGTGGTCCTCGGAACCCGTACAGGCGGTGACGCCCGCGGTGACGGTTACCGCCAGAAGAGTGCAGCTCAGAACAGTCCGAATGCGCGGCGTGTCGTTCATGACTTCACGCTAAGGACAATCCTCACCACCAGCGCGTCGAGTGCTGCAAAAGAGGGGCCCGGACGCTTCGGTGACGAAGTGTCCGGGCCCCTCGGTGTGCTCCGGTGCGGAGCGGGGTACTGCTACTGGTTCTGGTTCTCGCCGCGGTAGAACTCGAAGACCCAGCCGAACAGGCCGACGAGGATCAGCGGGGCGGAGAAGTACAGCAGCCACCAGCCCATCGCGATGGCGAGGAAGGCGAGCGCACCACCGGTGGCCAGCGAGAGCGGCTGCCAGCTGTGGGGGGCGAAGAAGCCCACCTCACCGGCCTCGTCCGCGACGTCGGCCTCCTTGTCGTCCTGCGCCATCGCGTCGACGCGCTTGGCCGTGAAGGCCAGGTAGTAGCCGATCATGATGGCCAGGCCGAAGGCCAGGAAGAGCGCCGTCGTACCGACCGGCTCCTTGGACCAGACGCCGTAGAGGATCGCCATGGCAAGGATGAAGACGCTCAGCCAGATGAACATCTTGCCCTGGATCTTCACTTGCCGGCCTCCTTGCCGCCGGTGAGGGCCTCCACCTCGTGAGGCTTGTTCTCGAGCTGGTCGAGAGCGGCGATCTCGGGGTGGTGCAGGTCGAACGCCGGGGATTCGGAACGGATCCGCGGCAGGGTGAGGAAGTTGTGCCGCGGCGGCGGGCAGGAGGTCGCCCACTCCAGCGAGCGGCCGTAGCCCCACGGGTCGTCGACCTCGATCTTCTTGCCGTACTTGGCGGTCTTCCAGACGTTGTAGAAGAACGGCAGGATCGACAGGCCGAGCAGGAACGAGGAGATCGTCGAGATCGTGTTCAGCGTGGTGAAGCCGTCGGCGTCCAGGTAGTCCGCGTAACGACGCGGCATGCCCTCGGCGCCGAGCCAGTGCTGCACCAGGAACGTGCCGTGGAAGCCCACGAACAGCGTCCAGAAGGTGATCTTGCCGAGCCGCTCGTCGAGCATCTTGCCGGTGAACTTCGGCCACCAGAAGTGGAAGCCGGAGAACATCGCGAAGACCACGGTGCCGAAGATGACGTAGTGGAAGTGCGCCACGACGAAGTACGAGTCGGAGACGTGGAAGTCCATCGGGGGCGAGGCCAGGATGACGCCGGTCAGACCACCGAAGGTGAAGGTGATCAGGAAGCCGACGGCCCAGAGCATCGGGGTCTCGAAGGACAGGGAGCCCTTCCACATCGTTCCGATCCAGTTGAAGAACTTCACGCCGGTCGGTACGGCGATGAGGAACGTCATGAAGGAGAAGAACGGGAGGAGCACGCCACCGGTGACGTACATGTGGTGCGCCCACACGGTCACGGACAGACCGGCGATCGCGATCGTCGCGGCCACCAGGCCGATGTAGCCGAACATCGGCTTGCGGCTGAAGACCGGGATGACCTCGGAGATGATGCCGAAGAACGGTAGGGCGATGATGTACACCTCTGGGTGTCCGAAGAACCAGAAGAGGTGTTGCCAGAGCAGGGCCCCGCCGTTGGCCGCGTCGAAGACGTGGGCGCCGAACTTGCGGTCCGCCTCGAGGGCGAAGAGCGCCGCCGCCAGGACCGGGAAGGCGAGCAGGACCAGAACACCGGTCAGCAGCACGTTCCAGGTGAAGATCGGCATCCGGAACATCGTCATGCCCGGAGCGCGCATGCAGATGATCGTGGTGATGAAGTTGACCGAACCGAGGATCGTGCCGAAGCCGGAGAAGGCCAGACCCATGATCCACATGTCGGCGCCGACGCCCGGCGAGCGGACCGCGTCCGACAGCGGGGAGTAGGCGAACCAGCCGAAGTCGGCCGCACCCTGCGGGGTGAGGAAGCCGGCCACCGCGATGATCGAGCCGAAGAGGTAGAGCCAGTAGGCGAACATGTTCAGCCGCGGGAACGCCACGTCGGGCGCGCCGATCTGCAGCGGCATGATCCAGTTCGCGAATCCGGCGAACAGCGGCGTCGCGAACATCAGCAGCATGATCGTGCCGTGCATCGTGAACGCCTGGTTGAACTGCTCGTTCGACATGATCTGCGTACCCGGACGGGCCAGCTCGGCGCGCATGAAGAGCGCCATGAGTCCGCCGATGCAGAAGAAGACGAACGACGTGACCAGGTAGAGCGTGCCGATCGTCTTGTGGTCGGTGGTGGTCAGCCACTTGATGACCACGTTGCCGGGCTGCTTGCGCCGTACGGGCAGCTCGTTCTCGTACGAGTCCTCAGCTGCGGCGGCACCCTGGGTTTCGTTGTGGATGCTCACAGTTGGTTCTTCTCCGCATTCCTGGCCGGGTCCGTCTGCTCGATGCCAGACGGGATGTAGCCGGTCTGCCCCTTCTCGGCCAGCTCCTTCAGGTGCTGCTGGTAGCGCTCCGGGGAGACCACCTTGACGTTGAAGAGCATCCGGGAGTGGTCGACACCGCACAGCTCGGCACACTTGCCGAGGAAGGTGCCTTCCTGCGTCGGGGTCACCTCGAAGGAGTTGGTGTGACCCGGGATGACGTCCTGCTTCATGAGGAAGGGCACCACCCAGAAGGAGTGGATGACGTCACGGGAGGTCAGGACGAACCGGACCTTCTCGCCCTTCGGCAGCCACAGGGTCGGCCCCGGGTTGCCGGTCTGCGGGTTCCGGTCGCCGGGGATGCCGGCGTCGTAGACGCCGCCCGCGTTCGCCGGGAAGTCCGCACGGAACTTGTCCGGAATCGAACCGAGGTTCTTGTCCGTCTTGGCGTCACCCGACACACCGGGCACGTCCTCGACGTAGTTGAAGCCCCAGCTCCACTGGTAGCCGACCACGTTGATGGTGTGGGCCGGCTTCGGGGAGAGTTCGAGGAGCTTCGACTCGTCGCGTGCGGTGAAGTAGAAGAGCACCGAGACGATGATGAGGGGGGTGACCGTGTACAGCGCCTCGATGGGCATGTTGTAACGGGTCTGCGGAGGTACCTCGACCTTGGTCCGGCTGCGCCGGTGGAAGATGGTGGCCCAGAGGATCAGGCCCCACACGAGGATGCCCGTGATCAGGGCCGCGGCCCAGGAACCCTGCCACAGGGAGAGGATCCGAGGCGCCTCTTCCGTGACGGGGGTGGGCATGCCAAGGCGGGGAAAGTCTTCCCAGTTGTACGAGCAGCCCGTGGCTGTCGCCAGGATCAGGCCCGCAGTCAGCACCTGCGGCAGCTTCCGCCGCATCGGGCGCCGCGACGAGCGGTCGGAGCCGTTGGGACTCACGTAGCGCCTTCCCGAGAGTCTCGGCCCGCAGTGGTCGGCCACGGCCGTCCGTCTCGCTGGTCGGTCGCCGCCCCGGCCGCGGGCAGGGGTTTGGATGTTTATGCGGACCAAACCCTACTGGACGCTATTTGAGGTCGCGCGGGGAGGGTGCCCAACGCGCCGTCCGGGCCCCCGAAGGGGTGGAGTCTGGGCTTCCGGCAGAACGCGCGCGCCCCCCGTTCGGCGGCCTGGCGTGCTGCCCGGCCGCGCTTCTGACGAGGGCTCACCGCCCGTTCGGACCGCCAGGCCCTACCGTGGTCGGATGCCGTACTTCGACGCCGCGTCCGCCGCTCCGCTGCACCCCGTCGCCCGTCAGGCGCTGCTCGCCGCCCTGGACGAGGGGTGGGCCGACCCGGCCCGGCTCTACCGGGAGGGGCGTCGCGCCAGGCTGCTGCTCGACGCGGCCCGGGAAGCCTCCGCGGAGGCGGTGGGGTGCCGCCCGGACGAGCTCGTGTTCACCCCTTCGGGGACGCGCGCGGTTCACGCGGGCATCTCCGGAGCGCTCGCGGGCCGTCGGCGCGTCGGGAACCGGCTCGTGGTGTCCGCCGTCGAGCACTCCTCCGTCCTGCACGCGGGCGAGGCCCACTCGGCCGCCGGGGGCACGGTGGTCGAGGTGCCGGTGGACCGCTCGGGAGGGGTGGACGCGGAGGCCTTCGCGGAGGCGCTGGACCCGGGGACGGCCCTGGCCTGTCTCCAGTCGGCCAATCACGAGGTGGGCACCGAGCAGCCGGTGGCCGAGGTCGCCGAGGCCTGCCGGGCGGCGGAAGTGCCGCTGCTGGTGGACGCGGCCCAGTCACTGGGCTGGGGTCCGGTGACCGGGGGCTGGTCACTGCTGACGGCGAGCGCGCACAAGTGGGGCGGCCCCGCGGGCGTCGGGCTGCTCGCCGTGCGCAAGGGCGTCCGGTTCGCCCCGCAAGGACCGGCCGACGAGCGGGAGTCGGGCCGGGCGCCCGGTTTCGAGAACCTGCCGGCGATCGTGGCGGCGGCGGCTTCGCTGCGGGCGGTCCGGGCGGAGGCGGAGGCCGAGGGGGCGCGGCTCCGCGTCCTGGTGGACCGGATCCGGGCGCGGGTGCCGGAGGCGGTGCCGGACGTGGAGGTGGTGGGCGACCCGGTCCGGAGGCTTCCCCATCTGGTCACCTTCTCCTGTCTGTACGTCGACGGGGAGACGTTGTTGCACGAGCTGGACCGGGAGGGTTTCTCCGTTTCCTCCGGTTCGTCCTGCACGAGCTCGACGCTGACGCCCAGCCATGTGCTGCGCGCCATGGGGGTGCTGAGCGAGGGGAACGTCCGGGTGTCGCTGCCGGCCGGCACGTCCGAAGGGGACGTGGACCGCTTCCTCGCGGTGCTGCCGGGACTGGTGGCGGGGGTGCGGGAGCGGCTCGGCGCGCCCGGAGCCGCCTCGTCCGCTCCGGCTCCCGCGGGGTCGCTCGTGGTCGACTCCCTGGGCCGGCGGTGCCCCATCCCGGTGATCGAACTGGCGAAGGCGATCGGAGACGTCCCGGTGGGCGGGACGGTGACGGTGCTGTCGGACGACGAAGCGGCCCGTCTGGACGTTCCGGCGTGGTGCGAGATGCGGGGCCAGGAGTACGTGGGCGAAGAACCGTCGCCCCGGGGCGGCGTGGCGTACGTGGTCCGCCGGCTGGTCTGACGGGGCGCCGCCCCGGCCGGGCACGGGGCCGGGCCGGGGC
>NZ_JBHYMF010000136.1:0-19029 GCF_042742855.1 Streptomyces sp. NPDC058877
ATGCAAGACGCTCGGCTGGGATACCCCAGCCGAGCGTCTACGTGATCTACTCACCACCTGAAACCAAGTGGTGTTGTGACGACCCCTTGAACGCAAGCTGTGCGTACCGGCCCCTTCATCGTCTGCAAGAGGCTTCGTTCAGCCGGTGGCTCGCTGACGGAGCGGGACGACGATCTGCTGGCCGGTGGCCTTCTCGCCCAGGCGGAAGAATTTCACCTGACCTTCAGCATGGGTGTACTCAAGCCATCCGTCCTTCTCCAGCTCCCTGCGGGCGCGGGAGAAGTGCGGGGCGGGACACCCGGTCAGCTCAGCCAGCTCGGCCCCGGTCTTCTCCACGGGGTGTTCCAGGCCGCCGTGGATTGCGTACACCATCAGCACGTTCTGCTTCAGGTGCGGAAGGCCGCTTATCCGCTGCTGCAGTGCGGCGAGCTCGGGGTACGGGCTTCGAGACATCGGACTTGTCCTTCGCGGCTGCGGGTCGCCCCGGCATGGTCGGCAGGTGGTAGGCGGCGGCTTCCTGGGCCTGTTCCTCACCGGACAGGCTGGACACGATGTGCGGGCTGGCCCGGTACTTGATCGTACGGCCGATGACCTCTTCAACGAGGAAGAGCTTGTTCTCCGCGAGCATCTTGGCGATCCTGCGGGTGGCCTGAGGGGTCAGCCCCAAGTACTTGGACGCCTCGCTCGCGGTGGCCCCGCCCTTCTCGTACGTCTGGATCGCGAAGTAGAAGAAGACGCGGAAGGCGTCCCCCGTGATCCCTGACTCGTGAGCCAGCATCTCCAGGACGCGAGGGAAAGAGAACTGTCCGTGCCGGCCGCCGAACTGGTACGTCGGCCGACGCCGCTGATCGTCTTCCCACAGCTCCTGGACCTCGCCGGTCGCGGGGTCATACAGCTGGCGGCGGGCGCCACTGGCTCTCCGTTGCACTTCTGTCCCCTGACCTGTGCGTTCTTGGTCCCGCACGTTACCACTGACGACATGTCGTGTGTGGTAGGCGAAAGAACCTGGCGATTCCTTCGAAGACCATTGACGACATGTCGTGGGGGGTAACCGAAGGAACCCTGAGGTTCGTTCGCTTACCCCCCACGACATGACCCTCAGCGTCATGTATCGGCATCTCAGGATGCCGATATCAGGACCCTCCGATGCCGATATCAGGATCCTGAGATGCTGTTCCTCTTGGTGTTTCCGCAGGTCAAAAGGGCGAGGAGGTTGCGCCCTCTCTATGCAGGGAAACCACCACTCACCACAGGAGTCATGCGGCCGTCGTCGTCGCAGGGGCTCCGCCCCCACACCCCCGCCAGCGCCCACGCCGCGCTGGACCGGCGAGCGGGCTCCCGGCCGGGACGCTCCGCGTCCCACCGCTCGCTGTGGTGCACCGCCACAGTCGAAGCACTGCACGCCTATGGATGCGAGGCGCCAACATGGAAGGCGTGGCCGGTGCCGGAACGTGGCTGAGCTGACCTACTGCCCTTGGAGCGGACACTGCAGCCTGTGTGGGGCTGACGTTCTGTGGCTGGGCTTCAACAACGGGCCCCGACGAGTGCAGCGAGGTCGTCAGGCAACCCCCAGTACGGTGGCGTGGACCCGATCACAACCTCAGGGGGAGCTCGTCATGAAGCATGCTGCGTGGGTGGCAGTTGGTGCCGCTGCGGTCTTAGCCATGTCGGTGTCAGGGTGCGGGGTCACAAGCGACTCACATACAGAGAGGCCTCTGGCGGACCCTGGTTCCGAGGCCGGGTCCCAGCAGCTCCTCGCCGTGGCTACGGCCTATCAGGAGGCACGGAACGCAAGGGACTGGCAGAAGGTCTGCGCGATGCGAACCGACCGCTACCGCCACGGGACGGTGCAGGAGTGTGTTGCCAGCAGACAGACGCCTGCCACAACCCCGCCCAGCACACCCACTACGACCCCCTCCCCGCTCGTCTACGCCGACGGATCGACCATGCCCCCGCCCGCAAAGCCCACGAGCAGCGGGCCTGAGCATGCTGAGGTCGGCCCCGTGAAGGCCAGTTCACCCAAGCCCGTGCCCGCCTTCGCCGACCACCCTGCCGGCGTCGGCGTCCTGGTCCAGTACACCTACACCTGGCCCACCGAGACCGG
The DNA here is from genome assembly GCF_042742855.1 of Streptomyces sp. NPDC058877. Lineage (NCBI taxonomy): Bacteria > Bacillati > Actinomycetota > Actinomycetes > Kitasatosporales > Streptomycetaceae > Streptomyces > Streptomyces sp. NPDC058877. Next base: position 2,105 of record NZ_JBHYMF010000136.1, read on the forward strand.
CGTCAGCACATACGTCCTCCGCCTCGTCCCGAACGGCGACCAGTGGCTGGTCGACCAAGCCGAAGAGGTCGCGGACTCGGACGAGGCACACGGTGACCCCGTCCGCGACGCGCTCCTGCGACGCTGACCGCCCTGCCAGTGCCAGACCACCGGTACGACGTTGGCCTGACCGGACCGGCCAGAACGTCCAGGTGGCGCGGGTCCGGGAGGAGCCGAGGGTGGAGCGCCGCCGGCGTCTGGCCGAGCGGGACCTGGGCTTCGCCGAGTTCTGCGCCCGTACCGGGACGTCTTCAAGCTCGGTCCGCAAGGGCGCGGACGCCTGGAGTCGTAACCCCTCACGGAACTGCTGGCGTTCGGGTCAGCCTGCCCCTTGTGGATACCGCATGCCCCGGTGGTACCGCAGTCAACGACCAGCCGTCAGCCCCTACGGCATCACGGGTTCAGCCTCAGTAGTGGCCGTTGTGGGCCACAACACCCTCGTCACGCAGACTCCCCCTCGACTATGTTGAACGAGTTCAATTATTCTCAGGTGATGGCTGTGGGGGTACAGATGCCAGCGGAACTGACTGCCGCTCGCCGACTCGGGCGCGTGCTCGGGAGGATCGGGCGATGCGTGCTGATGTACGTGCTACTTCACACCGCCGCATGGTTGGCCATCTCGCAAACGGTCTGGTGGGACGAGACCTTTCTGGAGATCATGACGCTAGGGATGGGCATGCTGCTGATCATCGGCGTACCTACCCTGCTCATCGCCATCTTCGCGGCAGGGGTGCACAACCGTATGGACGTAGTCCCGTTCCGCGTCCTGCTTGCCATCCCGCTGATCTTTTGCGCATGGCCCCTCCTTGGCAGCAGCGCAGTCGACCCGCTGCTGTTGCAGGTCATGGCGCAGATCGCCTTCGCCGCGCTGATCCCTGCGCCGCTCTTCCCCGAGGGCTGGCTCGGCGAGACTGACCAGTGAGGAGCGTCCCGTGTACCCGTAGCGTGCCCGAACGGATGGCTGCCACCGGGAAGTAGTGGGGAGTCACGCAGACGGACCAGGAGATGCCCAGGTCAGTGCCGGGCTCCGGGGAACGTCGCCGCAGCGGATAGAGGTGGGGCGATTCAGTTCCGCGGCGACCCGGTACCTGTGGAGGGTTCAGGCGGAGGCGGACCCTCCGTCGATGGCGAAGAGCTTGTTCTTGAGCCGGTAGCTGTTGCCGTTGATCGAGACGACCTCGCAGTGGTGCAGGAGCCGGTCGAGGCTGCGCGCTTCCCCCCCCACCTTCCGTCATGCCAGATGAATACACGCTCAGAGCGACTCAGCACTGCTACACGATGAAAAACAGGACAACCCCTCGCTGACCAAGCAGAATCCGCCACACACCCTCGGCACGGAAACTACTATCGATCATTTGAGTCACCACCTCCCCAAGACCACCAGCCAGGAAGAATCATCACAAGTGCACTATTTGCCGGTCTCCGTGAAAGTGGTCCAGAAGCACGCCCGCCCGCAGTAAACCCGCAGGTCACGCAGTCTGCTCCCCGCGCACGCGGGGATGGTCCCAAATGAACAGTGGGGATGTCACCCTCGCGGTCCTGCTCCCCGCGCACGCGGGGATGGTCCCGCGGGTGTGGGGTTGTCCCAGGTGGGTCGGTTGCTGCTCCCCCCCGCGCGCGGGGATGGTCCCTGGTCGTGCAGCGGGGCCTACCTCCTGGCCCGAAAGCCAGCGAAGCATGGAACAAGCGTTGCCGACACCATCGCGTAGCACGACCCAGTAGTCCGCAGGTGTGCTCTGGAGGTTCATAGACGGCGGCGTGCGGCGGGGTCGCGCTCGGCAACGTGCCGGGCGACTGCGTCGACGCCTGGGCGGGCGTACCGCTCCAGGGAGCGTACGGGGGCGTGCCGGGAGCGGGCCAGCAGCATCGGGGTGGAGGTGCCGCCCTCGGCGTCGTGTGTGAGCGCGGAGTGCCGCAGCCGGTGCAGGGTCCAGCTGTCCAGGTCCTCGATGCCCTCGGGCGAGGCGAGCGGGTTGGCCAGCAGCCGCGTGGCGTACTCGAAGATCTCCTCGGCCCGCCGGTAGGACAGCCGAGCCCGTCCGGTCTCTGGGCACACATCGAGCATCGGTGTTCCGGCTGGGGCCTTGCGGTCGGTGAGGAACAACGGGCCGCGGGTGCGCCGGGAGATGAGGCGGGGCAGGAGTTGGGCGGCGTCGGACTGCCAGTGAATCCATTCCGTCGCCCTGCCCCTTGCGGTGATTCTGCCGCGCTTGTCCTGCGGGTAGAGGTCTTCCACGTTCAGGCACAACACCTCGTCGGCGCGGGGTCATCGATCGCGGCGAGAGGGAAGACGGGCGGCTTCGCGCCCCGGCGGGCGGGCCCGGTCGGCGCCGGTTCGCCGGCGAACATCCACCCCCACGTCGTCAGCGAGATCCGGTAGATCCGCGTGGAGGGCTTCGCGATGCCCGCGCCGGTGAGGTACCGCTCGACCGCCGCGGTGTACGAGGAGGGCGGGGCGGACAGGGGCACCACTTGGGCGCGGCAGCCGGAGCGCGCCCCCACTCCCGAGTTCGGTCACCGGTTCGATCGTTATGCCCGCCCCGCCCTTCCGGCACTGCCGCAGTAAATGCGTATACCTCGCCCCGGAGACCGGAATCGTCCGCCGCAGGTCGCGATGATCACGGTAGAAGCTCCGCCGCAGTAGATCCGACATCTACTGCGGTATCACCCCGACGATCCATCAGGCGTCGGAAGTCTGACAAGCAGACCTCGCGGAGATCGGTCAGTCGGATCGAAGGCAACGCGCTGATCGCCCGGTTCTGGGCGCGGCGCGCCGTGTGGCTTGACTCGCCGCTGGCGGACCCCACGCCATGACCGGACCGCTTCCTGCGCTGACTCCGCCCCAGAGGCTGGTGCTGACGGGTGATCTACTCGGTGTGCAGCACCGAGGCGATGGTCATCCGGGCCGCCGACCGGGCCGGGACCAGGGCGCCGAGGACTGCGATCGCCACACCCGCCAGGAGCATCGCGGCCAGCTGCGGCGAGTGCCACACGTCCTTCATGTACTCGGGGAAGTCGACCACCCTGACATGGCTTACGACGAGGCGGTGCGCCACGATCCCGAGCGGGATGCCGAGCAGCCCGCCGACCGCGCCCAGCCCGGCGACCGAGGTCACCGTCATCACCACCACCTGCCGGGGGGTCATCCCGATCGACTTGAGCATGCCCAGGTCCCGGCGCCGCTCACGGGTGTTGAGCAGAACGGTGTTGAAGACACCGAGCGACGCGACGAGCGTCAGCAGCACCGTGAACACCGTCGAGAAGGTGATGACGGTGGCGGTGCCGGCGTTGCCGGAGTCCATCACCGATGTGTGCAGGTCCGGGTCGAGCGTCGTGACCGCCTCGGCGTAGGCGCGCGCGTCGGCGCCGGGGGCGAGCCGCACCGTGTACTCGGTGGCGTGGGCGTCCGGTGCGAGTTGGGCGAGGGTCTCCCCGGTGGCCTCCAGGGCCCGGGCGTTGCCCTCGATGAGCTGACCCACGACGGTCGCGGTGATCTTCCTGCCGTTCAGCTCCAGCGTGACCTGGTCACCGAGCTTCAGCCCGCGCTGGGTCAGGAACGCCGGACCGGCCACGATCTCGCCCGCCGCGGCCGGCGCCCGGCCCTTGACGATGGTGTGCTCGTACGAGGAATCGTCGCCGCGGTAGAAGTCGGCGAAGACGGGCTGGGTCTGCCCGGTCATGTTCACCTGGGACAGCGCGCGGGCCCGTACCCCCTCCGCACCCGGCAGGGACCGCAGCCTTTTCTCGATCTGCAGGTCATTGAGCCGGGGCGGGGTCCGGTCGTTGCCCGACTCTCCGGTTGTCACGTGGATCCTGGCGCCTCCGTCCTCCCGCCCGACATTGCCGTACGCCACCATGGTGCTGGTCAGTCCGGTCGACAGGGTCACCGTGGTGACCCCGAGGACTATGGCCGCCAGGGTCAGCAGGGTGCGGCTGGGGCGGGCGAACGGCTGGCCGAGGCCCAGACTGACCGGGCGCGGCAGCCGGGTGGCACCGAGCATCCGCTGGACGCGCAGCCCGCGCCCGGTTCGCGGCGCGTTGCCCGCGCTGATCGCCCGTGCGGCGGGCAGCCGGTGGGCGCGCAGGGCGGGGACCAGCGCGGCCAGCAGGACGAGGGCAGGCATGCCCACGAGGCAGGCCACGGACACCCACGGGCTGATGCCGCCGACCGAGGCGCGGCCCACGTCGATGCCGGTGAACGCGCCCTTCAGGATCGGCCCGGCCAGCGCGTTGCCGGCCAGCGTGCCCAGCCCGCAGCCCACCACCGCCGGCACGGAAAGCATCGTCAGGTAGACGGCGACGACCTGGTTGGGGGTGAAGCCCAGGGCCTTGAGCACCCCGATGTGCCGGTACCCGGAGACGACCGCCCCGCTGACCACGTTGCCGACGATCAGGGTGGAGACGAGCACACCGAGGATGCCGAAGAGCGTCATGAACGGGAGGTAGGAGTCGGCCAGCGCGGAGAAGGCCTGCTTGAGGGTGAGGTAGGTCTGAGCGCCGGTCAGCGAATCCTTGGGCAGTCCCGTGGTGGCCCGTGCCAGCGAGGCGCTCAGCTGGGCCTCCGTCGAGGAGTCGGTGAACCGGTACAGCATCTGGGCGGAGGTCGGGTGCAGTGCGGCCATCTGCTCGGGCGAGACCCAGGCGCTCGCTGACTTGCTCATGCTGGCGGCGAATCCAACGACGGTCAGCGTCGCTCCGCCGGGGGTCTCCAGCTTGGTGCCGAGCAGCTCGGGGCCCGGGGAGCCCTGGACGGACCAGTTGACGACGATCTCGCCAGGTGCGGTGGCCCAGTGTCCCTCAAGGAGTTCGATCCGGTCCACGGGGCCCGCCGGATCGGCCCGGCCCACCACCGTGAGGGTGCCGCCCGCCATCCAGAGCCAGTCCTTGGGGATGTCGACGACGGCCTGCCCGAACGGCCCGGCCGCGGCTTCCACCCCGGGCTGCCGGGCGGTCCGCGCCAACTGTTCCTGCGAGACCTTCGTGGTGTCGAAGGCCGCCACCGTATGAGCACCGCGCTGTGCGGCGTAGGCCTTGTCGAAGGGGCCCGAGGCGGCGCTCAGCAGCGCCAGAGCGAGCAGGACGGTCGTGGTGGAGCAGAGCACGACGAGCCCGATGACGAAGGTCTGGAGCCGACGGCGCTTCACGGCCGCGCGCGAGGCTCTCCATACGGCGCTCACGCGGTCGCCTCCAGCGTGCTCTCGCGGGCGACCCGGCCGTCGGCGACTTCGATCAGCCGGCTGGCGCAGCGGGTGGCCAGCTGCGGATCGTGGGTGACGATCAACAGGGTCTGGCCGATCTGGTTGAGGTCGATCAGCAGATCCATCACCTGCTCGCCCGACCGGCTGTCGAGGGCGCCGGTCGGCTCGTCGGCCAGCAGCAGGGCCGGGCGGTTCATCAACGCCCGTGCGACGGCGACGCGTTGCCGCTCGCCGCCGCTCAGCGTCGCAGGATAGTTGTTCCGGCGCTCGGCGACACCGAGTTCGTCCAGGAGCTCCAGGGCACGGCGGCGAGCCTGCCGGACCGGGGTGCCGGTCAGCTGCGCGGCCAGCGCCACATTGTCCAGGACCGGCAGATCGTCGATGAGGTTGAAGAACTGGAAGATCATGCCGACGTTTCGCCGTCGGAACAGCGCCAAGCCGGTCTCGTTCAGTTTCCCGAGGTCATGACCATGTACCTCGACGGTGCCCGAGGTCGGTCGGTCCAGGCCGGCCACCATGTTGAGCAAGGTGGACTTGCCGCAGCCGGAGGGGCCCATCACGGCGACCGCGTCCCCCGCCCTGATATCCAGGGACAGGCCGTTCAGGGCCTTCGCATCGCCGTACTCCTTGTGCACGCCGTCCAGCCGCACCACTACTTGTCGGGCACTGTCGTGATCAGTTGTCATGGTTCGAACTTAGGACGGAGTCCGCGGACGGGGCGTCACCCTCCGGATGCATCCGTCCGGGCAGGTCATCCCGGGGATGTACGGAGCTGCATCCGGGGGCTGATGTGGGGCGCGTCGCGCAGCTGCGAAGATGTTCCGGTGTGGGGATCTGGCACGACGTGGTTGGTCATAGCCCTGGCGGCGGCAGTTGGCGCCGCCGGGTGTCTGTGCGTGGCGGCGGTCCGGGCGCGGCGGCTGCACCAGGCGGCCATTGCGGAGCGCGGCTGGCTGCTGGAGCGGGAGCGCGAGAGCGCGGCGCGGACCGCGGTCGACGCCGAGCGGGCCAGGATCGCCACCGAGCTCCACGACATCGTCAGCCACAACGTGAGCCTCATGGTGGTCCAGGCCGGGGCCGCCCGCGAGGTGCTGGCCACGATGCCCGAGGAGGCCGCGGCGGCGATGAGCGCCGTCGAGACCGCCGGGCGGAACACGATGACCGAGCTGCGGCACCTGCTCGGCCTGCTCGCACCCGCGCAGAACGGCGACGACGAGCCCTACGGTATGGACCTGTCACCGCAGCCGAGCTTGGACCGGCTCAGCCCGCTGATCGACCGGATCGTCTTTGCCGGCCTGCCCGTGGAGATGCGCATCTCGGGTGAGCCGCGTCCGCTGCCGACCGGAATCGATGTCACCGCCTACCGGATCATCCAGGAGGCCCTGACCAATGCCCTCAAGCACGGGGACGGGGCGAAAGCCGAGGTGACGGTGCGATACGCGGACCACTACCTGCGAGTTGAGGTGCTGAACAGCGGACCGAGCGTCCTGTCGGGCAGCCGGCCCGCGCGGAGAGAGCCGGTCCACGGCCAGGCGGACGGAACGGGACGCGGGTTGCTCGGCCTGCGGGAGCGGGTCACCGTCTACGGCGGCGACCTGGACGCCCGCCGCCGCCTCGGCGGCGGCTACCGCGTCCGCGCCCGGATCCCGCTGGACCGGCCATGACGACACACACTGAATCCGCCCCTCGCGTCGTGATCGCCGACGACCAGGAGCTGGTCCGTACCGGCTTCCGCCTGATCCTGAACGCCCGCGGCATCGACGTGGTGGGCGAGGCCGGCGACGGGGTCGAGGCCGTGGCCGCCGTGCGGAGGCTGCGGCCCGACGTCATCCTGATGGACATCCGGATGCCCGCTATGGACGGCCTGGAAGCCGCCCGCCGCATACTCGCGCAGGCCCCGGGCTGCCGGGTGATCATGCTGACCACCTTCGACCTCGACCAATACGTCTACGCCGCCCTCGCCGCCGGAGCCAGCGGATTCCTGCTCAAGGACGTCACCCCCGCGCATCTGGCCGCTGCCGTACGCCTGGTCGACACCGGTGACGCCCTGCTCGCCCCCTCGATCACCCGCCGCCTGGTGGAGCGCTTCGCCCCCAGCGCCCCCAGAACCGGTTCGGGTCTCGCAACGCCAGCCGTCCACCGAGACCTGGCCGCGCTGACACCGCGCGAACGCGAGGTGCTGACGCTCATGGGGCGGGGTCTTTCCAATTCCGAACTGGCGCGGGAACTGACGCTCAGTGAGGCGACAGTGAAGACCCACGTGGCCCGGATCTTCGCCAAGCTGACCCTGCGCGACCGGGCCCAAGCCGTCGTCCTCGCCTACGAGACAGGACTCGTCTCACCGGGCGAGTCCGCTGACACCGCCAAGCCGTGGGGGCGAAAATGAGCGTCGCGCGGTGTCCCGAGGGAAGCGCGCGGGCGGCGGTGGCTACGAGGCTGCGGCGGTGGCTTCGGCGGAGCGTGGATGCGGCACGCTGACCGGCAGTCCCAGATTGAGCCGCTTGTCCATGTCGAGGCGGAAGGTGCCGTACGAGTTGTGAGGTGCTCCCGGTGGTGTGGACACTCTGAGCAATGGATCTTGTAGATCTGAGGAAGGGTGTCCTGGTGGGACGGAAGTCTCCGTCAGCCCGACCGTGACGTCGCTCAACAGCCGGCGAAGCGCCACTTGGTCCCGGTCCTTCGTCATTCGCTGATGATCGCAGTCAGGCGTGTGAGCGGTCACTGGTCCTGCCGGGCATTTGCGCCGACGGCCAGGTCGGCCCCCAGACGTGGAGGTACCTTGAGTACCCCATGTCCGGCTGCGGGCACTGATCCGCGCCGGAGCGTTTCAAGGCGCTGGCGTCTGCGGGGCGGTGACGGCCATCGGCGGCACGGCGGTGGCGGCGGCACCGTGGTGAGTCCAGAACGGGCAGGCCTAATGTTCGACCTTGTTGGCTCTCTCGGCGATGTATCCCGACGCGCGAGCCTTTAGGGGGTCTGCCCGGCCTCGGTGACGATGCCACTGCTGACGAGGGCGACGGAGGTGACGACGGTGCCGGCCTTGCCCCAGGCGTTGTCCTTGAGGAGGACCGTGCGCTCGCCGAGGAGTCGGGCCGTGCTTGTGTCGAAGATCCACTCCTTGCGTTCGCCATCGTGCACGCGGGCGACGGCAATCCCGCGGCGCCCGGCCGCGTCCACGGCGTCGGGGGCGACATCGACCCCGGGGATGAGGGCGGCAGCGCGGTAGAGCGCAGCAGTCGTTGCAGAGGGAGTCACTCCGTTGCGCAGCAGATCGCCGATCGTGACGAACGCCTCCTGGTCCGGTCCTGTCGTGGAGCCCGAACCGGCGCCGTGGTTCTTCTCAGCGTCATCACGGATGAGCTTCAACAGGGCGTGAGGGTCGGTCGGCAAGGAGGCCAGGAAGTTGTACGTCGGCGAGTTCAGGTTGGCGGGGCCCTCCGGCAGCAGCTTGTCCTTGCCGGCCTTGCGCTGCAGAGTCCGCTCGCTGCCGTCCACCGACGTCCACTGCTCCATGCCCTCGTCCTCGCGCAGGAGCTCCATCTGCCCGGCCTTGTTCTCGGACAGCACCGACGTGTGGCCGACCGTCTTGACGTACACGTACTGCCCGTCGAGCACCTTCGTCTGCGACGTCGCACTGGCCGCCAGCGCGGCCCTCTCCAGCACCTGTACCGATGCCGCCGAGGCCGGCGGCACGTTCGGGGCACCCGTGGTTCCCGAGCCGAGACCGAGAACGACGACGGTCGCGCCGGCGGCCATCGCCGCGCCCAGCACCAGCACCATGCGTCGTCTCGGCCGCAGGACGGAACGGGACGAACGGGATCGCGTCTGCCGGTCGATCTCGCTCATCAGATGCCGACGGCGGGCTTCCGTCCGTCCGGGCGCCGGATCCGAGTAGGCGGCCGGCGGCAGCACACGCCTCGCCTGCTCCCGCTCTGCCTGTTCTTGCTGCTCCGCGTTCATCGTGTACCCCTCCTGTGGGAAGCGCGGGCCGCTGCCGCCCCGCTATCCGGTATGTGTCCGCTGCCGCTTCGCGGTTCCACCACACGCGGATCTGCCGCCAACTCCTCGTCGACGAGCCTGCGCAGCTTCTCCCTCGCGCGTGAGAGCCGGGAGCGCACGGTGCCCACCGGAATCCCCAGCGCCTCGGCGGCCGCCGCGTATCCCAGATCGGACCAGACGACCAGGGCGAAGACCTCGCGCTCGGTCCGCTTCAGGCGCTGCAGCGCACGGGCTGCGGCGGCCAGCCGCTGCGCGTCGGCCATCTGCCCGACCACCTCGTCCGCGAAGTCGGGCGACGTCCCCGGGAGAGACAGGCGGGACATCGCCTCCCGATGCCTGCGGGCCGATCGGGAGGTGTTGCGCATGACGTTGGTCGCGATGCCCAGCAGCCACGCCCGGACGCTTCTGACTTCCTCGCGCAGCTTGTCGCGTAACCGCCAGGCCTCCAGGAAAGTGAGGGACATGACGTCCTCGGCGAGGGCCCAGTCGCCCGTCGTGCGGACGGCATGGGCGTAGACGACGCGCGCATGCTCGTCAAAGATCTCAGCGAACGCCGCCCGGTCACCGGACCGGACCCGTTCATTCAAGGGAAGCTCCACATCAAGAAGTGTCCGAACGGCTCCGTCGGTTCCACTTCTCCTCCGCCAGAGCAGGGCACATCGGCATCGGCACCGCACTGGGTGCCGTGGCAGCCGGCTTCACCGCCCATGCCTTCGGACTGCGCGCCCCCTTCTACGCCGGGGCCGTCCTCCTGTTCGCCGCCAGCCTGATCAGCACACGATCCAGCGAGAAGACCGCGCCACCCTCCCAGAGCGCAACGGCCGTCGACGACGGTGCTACGGGAGCACACCGCAGCACCGGATCCACACCAGCAGACGACGCGGAGACTCGCTGACTCCAGGGCGACTACGGGACTCCGGCCACGTTCACCCTCTGCCCGAATCGGTCGCAGCGCCCAGGACTGAGCCGTCGCAGTGAATACCGGATTTACTGCGGCAGTAGACGCAGCGAAGTCAGGCTCCCCCTCGCGACGAGGTCGGAGCCGGGTGGTGTTCACCGGTGCCGTGGGCGGCGAGGCTGGCCTGTGGACGTCACGCGACTACTCGGGCACATGTGGTAAATGGGATGCATGTGCATGATGATCGGCGTTTGTGCGGGAGGCTCACTGTGAGCGGGCCGGTTGTGGTCGGGGTGGACGGCTCGCCGTCGAGTCTGGACGCGGTCTCGGTGGCGGCCCGTGAAGCGCGGTTGCGCGGGTGCGGGCTGAGGGTGGTGCACGCGTTCATCTGGCCGGCGATGCACGTGCCGCTCGGTCCGTCGCCGCTTGGGCCTGCTGAGGGCGGGTTGCGGAACATGGTGGGACGGCTGGTGGCGGAGGCGGTGGAGCATGCGCGTACGGTGGCGCCTGAGGTGGAGGTCAGCAATGCGGTGGTGACGGGTGACGCGTTGACTGTGATGGAGGCCCAGTCGCGCACGGCATCCCTTGTCGTGGTTGGAAGCCGGGGCATGGGCGGGTTCGTCGGTCTTCTGGTGGGTTCGACGGCTGTGCACCTGGCCGCGTATGGCCGCTGTCCGGTCATGGTGGTGCGGGGTGAGTCCGACCGGACCGGCCCCGTCCTGCTGGGGGCGGACGGTTCACCGGCGGGCGAGGGGGCGGTCGAGTTCGCCTTCGAGGCAGCCAGCCTCCGCGGAACGGGCATCGTGGCCCTGCACGCATGGACGCCATGGAGCGTGGCCGTCACTCCGCCGCAAGATCCGTCGATGCCCTATGCACTGGAGCCGGGCATACTCGCGGCCGGAGAGGAGCGTCTGCTGGCCGAGGCCGTCGGCGGCCAGCGGGAGCGTTACCCGGATGTCTCGGTCGAGCACACCTTGGTACGCGGCGGCACCCGGGAGGCGCTGATCGACGCGAGCAAGAACGCGGGATTGATCGTGGTCGGTGCCCGGGGCCGCGGCGGGTTCACCGGTCTGCTCCTCGGATCGGTCAGCCAGGCTCTCCTCCACCACGCGCACTGCCCGGTCGTCGTCGTACGTGGATCCGATGCCTCAGGGTGAGGAGTCCGGAGCGCCCGGACGAGACGGCGGGGCCACGCGCGACGCGCATCACGGGCTGAGTGCCCCTGAGGTCGTGCTGCTCTTGGAGAGCGATGCCGATCGCGGCCTCAGCGAGGAGGAGGCCGCGCGGCGGCTGGAGCGGTTCGGCCCCAACGCGCTGCCCTCGGCCGCGGGCGCCGGTCTGCTGCGGCGGGTCCTGCGCCAGTTCCACCACCCGCTGATCTACGTCCTGCTGGTCGCGGGCGCGATCACGGCGGCGCTGGGCGAGTACGTCGACTCGGCGGTGATCTTCGGCGTGGTGCTGGTGAACGCGCTGGTCGGGTTCGTGCAGGAATCGAAAGCCGAGGCCGCGCTGGAGGGACTGCGGGCAATGGTCCGCACGACGGCCACGGTCGTACGCGGCGGCCGCAGACGACAGGTTCCCTCGTCGGATCTGGTTCCCGGGGACCTGGTGCTGGTGGAGGCCGGCGAGAAAGTACCGGCCGATGTCCGGCTGCTCCGGGAGACGGAGCTGCGTGTGGACGAGTCGGCGCTGACGGGGGAGTCTGTCCCGGTGTCGAAGGACGAGGTGGTGCTGGACACGCGGACCCCCGTCGCCGACCGGCGCAACATGCTGCACTCCGGGGCGCTGGTAACCGCCGGACAGGGGGCGGGGATCACTGTGGCCACCGGTACGGAGACCGAGCTGGGGCAGATTCACCGTCTGGTCGGGGCAGCCCAGACGCTGGCGACACCGTTGACCGTCAAGCTCGCCGCGTTCAGCAAGGTCTTGACCGTCGTCATTCTGGCGCTGGCCGCGGTGACCTTCGCGATCGGCCTCGTCCGCGGGCAGGGCGCGGTGCAGACGTTCACGGCCGCCGTCGCCCTGGCAGTGGGAGCGATTCCCGAGGGGCTTCCGGCAGCCGTGACCATCACTCTGGCCATCGGCGTGGCCCGGATGGCCCGGCGCCGGGCGGTGATCCGCAGGATGCCGGCCGTGGAAACGCTCGGCAGCACCACAGTCATCTGCTCCGACAAGACCGGCACGCTGACCGAGAACCAGATGACGGTGCGGGCGGTGTGGACACCCGATGGCACCTTCGACGTGACCGGCTCCGGGTACGACCCCGAAGGCGTGCTGCACGACGCGGCCGGTGCGGTGGTCACCGCCGAAGCGGACCGTGCCCTGTGGTGGTGCCTGCTGGCGGGCGCCGCCTGCAACGACGCAGTCCTCGTCCGCAAGGACGGCCGATGGGACCTGCTGGGCGACCCGACCGAGGGCGCCATGCGTGTCGTGGCCGACAAGGGGCGCCTGAACGCGGTGGACGTGGCCGAACGCTATCCACGCGTCGAGGTGATCCCTTTCAGCTCCGAGCGGCAGTACATGGCCACCCTCCACCGCGACACCGGCACCGCAGGCCACCTGGTCCTGGCGAAGGGCGCCACCGAACGGATCCTCGCCCTATGCACCGGACAGATGGCCCGCGACGGCAGCGTCCGGACGCTGGACCCCGCCGCCGTCCTGGCAGCCGCCGAGCACCTGGCCGCCGACGGTCTGCGGGTCCTGGCCACTGCCGCGCTGCCGTCCGTGGACCCGGACACCTTCACCGAGCACCACCTGCCCGGCACCCTGGTCCTCACCGGGCTGCAGGCCATGCTCGACCCGCCCCGTCCGGCCGCCACCGCCGCGGTGAGCGCCTGCCACACCGCCGGCATCACCGTCAAAATGATCACGGGCGACCACGCGGCCACCGCCTCCGCCATCGCCGGCCGCATCGGACTGCTGACCAGCCCGGGCCCACGCGAGCGGGACGTGCTCACCGGCGCGGATCTGACGGCACTGCCCGACCGGGACTACCCCGAAGCCGTCGACCGGGCCCACGTCTTCGCCCGGGTCTCACCCGAGCAGAAGCTCCGGCTCGTCCAGGCCCTGCAGGAACGCGGGCAGGTGGTGGCCATGACCGGCGACGGCGTCAACGACGCCCCAGCCCTGCGCCAGGCCAACATCGGCGTCGCCATGGGACGCGGCGGCACCGAGGTCGCCAAGGACGCCGCCGACATGGTCCTCACCGACGACGACTTCGCCACCATCGAAGCCGCCGTAGAAGAAGGCCGCGGCGTCTTCGACAACCTCACCAAGTTCATCGTCTGGACCCTGCCCACCAACATGGGCGAGGGCCTGGTCATCCTCGTGACCATCCTGCTCGGCGCCACCCTGCCGATCCTGCCCACCCAGATCCTGTGGATCAACATGACCACCGCCGTCGCCCTCGGCCTGATGCTCGCCTTCGAACCCAAAGAGACCGGCATCATGACCCGGCCGCCCCGCGACCCGGCCCGCCCCCTGCTCACCGGCGCCCTCGCAGTCCGCATCCTGCTGGTCTCCGCCCTCCTCGTCGCTGGCGCCTGGTGGCTGTTCAGCTGGGAACGCGACACCGGCGCGACCCTGCCCGAGGCCCGCACCGCAGCGGTGAACCTGTTCGTCACCGTCGAAGCGTTCTACCTCTTCAGCTGCCGCTCCCTGACCCGCTCCGCCTGGCACCTCGGCCTGCTCAGCAACCGGTGGATCATCGGCGGCATCCTCGCCCAGACCGCTGGACAGCTCGCCCTTACCTACCTGCCGGCCATGAACCACCTCTTCCACACCGCACCCATCAGCGGCGCGGCATGGCTGAGGATCCTCGCCCTTGCCGCACTCGCCTCTCTCGTGGTCGCCATCGACAAGCGCCTGCGACACCACCTCATGTGACCCCGAACCTCCCGGTCGACCGGGCCTGCCGTCCACCGCCCGGGGAACTGCCCAGTCGCCCTGCGCGGGTTGTCCCGGATCCGGGCCCCTCCACCCCAGCACCACCGTGACAGCCAACACATCACGCGCGACCTGTGACCCTCCAGCCAGCCCGAACCCTCACCACCTGGAACCCGCCATGAGTAATCTCGCACTCGCCCTCATCGCCCTGGGGGCCTGGATCTCCATCGGCCTCACCACCGCCTGGTGGATGGCCCGCAAGGGCTTCCGCCACTGGGGATGGCCGCTCATGGGGATCATCTTCGGGCCGGTCCTGGCCCTCGTCGCCGGCGAGCGCACCCAGCTGCACCGCCTCGGACCGCTCGCCCAAACAGAAGTCGGTCCGCCCGGCCCGGGCGGCCTGCGAGTGCTGGTGGGCGTGGACGGCTCCCCGCAATCCCTGGCCGCGCTGGACCAGGCCGCCAACCTTCTGGGGCCGTACGCGCAGGCCTTCGTCGCCGTCGAGGTGGTCGGGTACGACGCGGCCGACAGCGAAACGGACCCGAGCATCACCGCGGCGGAAAACCACCTGAGGACCGTCGCCGAGCGCGCCGCCGGGCGGGTGACGCACTGCGACATCATCTCCGGGCCACCCGCGCAGGCGCTGATGAGTTACGCCAAGGAACAGGACATCGACCTCATCGTCGTCGGCACACATGGACGCGGCCTGTCCCGCCGCCTCCTCGGCAACGTCGCCCAGCAACTGGTGCGCCAGCACACCGTGCCCGTTCTCGTCGTCGGCGACCACCGACAGGCATCCCTCGATGAAGCCCAGGAGGGAAGCGAACTCCCGCCCCCTTCACACCGCACCGGATACCCGTAAGCGCGCACCTCGCCCTCCCGGTACTCATCGCGCACTCCTCCGCCGACCCAGGGGCTGCGCCCGTCATCGCCCCGCTGCAGCACCGCCGGTGCGCACCTGCACGCCTGTCCGCCCGCTGGGCTCTGGGCGAGTCCCGGCGAAACGGGTGAGGACCGGACCGGTCACGGCGAGCAGCAGGACGTAGGCGGCCACCAGGGCGCCGAGCCGGTCCTGCCGGACCCCGGCCAGGCCGATCATGACGAGGGAGAACTCGCCACGGGCGATGAGCGCGGTGCCGGCCCGCAGCCGCCCCCGGGACCCTGCACCCTCCCGCCGTGCGGCGTACCAGCCGGCCGCCATTTTCGTCAGCGCCGTGACCACCCCCAGCAGCAGGGCGGCGGGAAGTACCGGCAGCAGCGACTCCGGCCTGACCGACAGACCGATGGAGAGGAAGAAGACCGCGGCGAACAGGTCCCGCAGCGGGCTCAGCACCTGCCGTGCCCGGTCGGCCACCTCGCCGGTGAGGGACAGCCCCACGATGAAGGCGCCGACCGCGGCGGAGATGTGCACCGCCTCGGCGAGCGCAGCGACGATCAGTGTCACGCCGAGAACCCGCAGCAGCAGTTGCTCGTCGTCCGGACGTAGATGCAGCAGCAGTCGCCCGAGATGGTGCCCCCACCAGTACGACACGGCGAGCGCGGCCAGGACCGCGCCGAGGGCCAGCAGGATGCCCAGGAGTGCCTGCCGCCAGGTGCCGCCGGCGGCGACGACCGCGAGCAGCGGGAGGAACGCGGCCATCGCGAAGTCCTCCAGTACCAGCACGGACAGTACGGCCGGGGTCTCCCGGTTGCCCAGGCGCCCCAGGTCACTCAGAAGCCGGGCGATGATGCCCGAAGAGGAGATGTAGGTCACGCCCGCCAGAGTCAGGATCCCGGTGGCGTTCAAGCCCAGCAGCCATCCCGCCGCGGCTCCGGGTGTCGCGTTCAGCACGAGATCGACTGCCCCGGTCGGCAGATGGCGGCGGAGGCTGGCGGTGAACTCCGGCACCGTGAACTCCAGGCCGAGCACCAGGAGCAGGAGGACCACGCCGATGCCCGCTCCGGTCTCCACGAACGGGCCGGCGGCCGGAACGGGGGCGATGCCTCCCTCGCCCAGGGCCAAACCCGCCAGGAGATAGAGCGGGATGGGCGAGAGTGCGAAGCGCCGGGCCAGCGTCCCGAGCAGACTCAGCGCTGCCAGGATGATCCCCAGCTCCAGCAGCAGGGCGACCGATACGTTCACCGGTCAGCCTGGATGATCTGCTCCACCCGGGCGATCCCGTCATGGGTTCCGATCACTACCAGCACATCCCCCGCGCGCAGCACCTGCTCCGGCCCCGGGGAGGGAATCACCTCTTCGCCACGTACGATCGCCACGATCGACGCACCGGTCCGCGTCCGGGCTCTGGTCTCCCCTAGCGGATGGTCCACGAAAGGCCCGCCCGCACGTACCTCAACCTGCCCGGCACTCAGCCCCGGCACCTCCTTGGTCAGGTCCGCGAACCGCTCTGCGATGCGCGGGGCTCCAAGGATCTCGGCGAGAGTGTCGGCCTCCTCGCGGGTCAGACGGAATGCGACCCGCGCCTCGTCCGGATCCGTGCCCTCATACGTCATCAGCTCGAAATCGCCGGACCGGAGCGCGATGACGCACATCTGATCCCCCTCGTGGGTGGCGAACTCATAGCGCATCCCCACCCCGGGCAGCAGCACTTCGTTGACGTCCATGCCGCCAATCATCACGTCGCGCGCAAACCAGCACAGCAATAAAGGAAGAGGGCATATGGGGGTTTCAGAAGCCGTATCTCAACTGATCATGGAATGGGTGGGTCGAACGGGTTTCCCGTCGGGGTGATCTTCCCGTTGTCCGCGCATGAAGACAGGGCCTCTCGGTAGCTCGGGGATGCGAATCTGACCGAGCAGTGCCGGGAGGCCCTAGGGAGCGTATTTGGTTGTGATCATCAGGTGGTCCGGGTGAGGTCTTTGAGCCAGATCATCGAGGCGCGTAGGTAGAGGCCGGCGAGGTAGCT
>NZ_JBHYMF010000137.1:0-18810 GCF_042742855.1 Streptomyces sp. NPDC058877
CCCGGTCGGGCGCGCCGCCGGAGCGCTTCGGGTGCGAAAAGTTCGCCGACCCCCTTGCCAAGCCCCGGGTGCCTCCGGTTTTACTGACCCGGAACGGATCGACCGAATGATCGGTAGTCCGTTTTACGGCGGCGGAGGAGTGGCGCATGACGGAACTGCTGGACAGCGGCGAACGACTCGGGCGCGAGGAGCTGGCGGCCCTCCAGCTGGAACGGCTGCGCACGACCCTGCGCCACGCCTATGAGAACGTCGCGTTCTACCGGCGCTCCTTCGACGCGGCCGGACTGACCCCGGACGACTGCAACACCCTCGCCGACCTGGCGCGCTTCCCCTTCACCGCCAAGTCCGACCTGCGCGACCACTACCCCTTCGGCATGTTCGCCGTCGACCAGTCGCGGGTCCGGCGCATCCACGCCTCCAGCGGCACCACCGGCCGACCGACGGTCGTCGGCTACACCGAGGGCGATCTGGACCGGTGGGCGGACGTGGTGGCCCGCTCGCTGCGCGCCGCCGGAGCACGGCCCGGCCACAAGGTCCACGTGGCCTACGGGTACGGCCTGTTCACCGGTGGGCTCGGCGCCCACTACGGCGCCGAACGCCTCGGCTGCACGGTGATCCCTGCCTCCGGCGGCATGACGGCCCGGCAGGTGCAGCTCATCCAGGACTTCCGCCCCGAGATCATCATGGTGACCCCCTCGTACATGCTGACGCTGCTCGACGAGTTCGAGCGCCAGGGCGTGGACCCGCGCTCCACCTCGCTGCAGGTGGGCGTCTTCGGCGCGGAGCCGTGGACGGAAGAGATGCGGAAGGAGATCGAGGAGCGCTTCGCGATCGACGCGGTCGACATCTACGGCCTCTCGGAGGTGATCGGCCCCGGCGTGGCGCAGGAGTGCGTGGGGACCAAGGACGGCCTGCACATCTGGGAGGACCACTTCTACCCGGAGGTCGTGGATCCGTTCACCGGCGAGGTGCTGCCGGACGGGGAGGAGGGCGAGCTCGTCTTCACCTCGCTCACCAAGGAGGCGATGCCGGTGATCCGCTACCGGACCCGTGACCTCACCCGGCTGCTGCCCGGAACCGCCCGGGTGTTCCGCCGGATGGAGAAGGTCACCGGGCGTAGCGACGACATGATCATCTTGCGCGGGGTGAACCTCTTCCCCACCCAGATCGAGGAGGTCGTGCTGCGCACCCCTGGGGTGGCGCCGCACTTCCAGTTGCGGCTGACCCGGGAGGGCCGGCTCGACGCCCTGACCGTGCGGGCCGAGGCCCGTCCGGACGCGACGTCCGAGGAGCGTGCGGAGGCCGCGCGGGCGCTCGCGGCGGCGGTGAAGGACGGGATCGGGGTCTCGGTGGCCGTGGAGGTGGTGGACCCGGAAACGCTGGAGCGCTCGGTGGGCAAGATCAAGCGGGTCGTGGACCTGCGGGGCGCGTAGCCTGGAGGGAGGAGGTGGTTGCGATGCTGTCGGACTCCCCCATAGCCGCGATCATTCCGGTCAACGACATGAACCGGGCCAAGCGCTTCTACTCGGAAACCCTCGGGCTTCCTCTCACCCGGGAGACCCCCGAGGACACCAGGTACGAGTGCGGCGGCACGACGATCGGTCTCTACGAGACCCCCTACGGCGGCCAGGCCGGACACACCCTGGCGAGCTGGAAGGTCGACGACCTGGACGGTGAGATGTCGCAACTGCGTTCCAAGGGCGTCACCTTCGAGGACTACGACCTGCCCGGCATCAAGACGGTCGACGGCGTGGCCGAATCGGACACCATGCGGGGCGCCTGGTTCAAGGACAGCGAGGGGAACATCCTCTGCGTGGTGGAGGAGCGCAAGGGCTGACGCGCGCCGGAGGCCCGACGGAGGCCGTGGCGACGAGCGGACGGCGGTGGGACGCCCGGCGCCGCCGGAGCGGTCCCGCGCAGCGCCGTGCTGGTGCCGGTGCCGGACGTGACGGTGCGGTCATGACGCGCCGAAGCGGTCCCGCAGGTCCCGCTTGAGGATCTTTCCGCTGGCGTTGCGGGGAAGTGCGTCCACCAGGAAGACGCGCTTCGGCGCCTTGAAGCGGGCGAGGCCCTCCCGGGCATGGGCCAGGAGTTCGGCCTCGTCGACCTCGCCCCGGGGGACGACGACGGCCGTGACCGCTTCGATCCAGCGCTCGTCCGGGAGGCCGATGACGGCCACCTCGGCAACCGCCGGGTGGGTGTAGAGCACGTCCTCGACCTGTCGGGAGGCGACGAGGACCCCACCGGAGTTGATGACGTCCTTCACCCGGTCGACGATCGTCAGATAGCCCTCGGCGTCGCGGACCGCGAGGTCGCCCGAGTGAAACCATCCGCCCCGGAAGGCTTCCTCGGTCTCGTCGGGCTTGCGCCAGTAACCCTCGCACAGCTGGGGGGAGCGGTAGACGATCTCCCCGGGAGTGCCGTCGGGGACGTCCTCGCCGGCCTCGTCCACGACCCTGGCCTCGACGTGTCGTACGGGACGGCCGCAGGATTCCATCCGCCCCTCGTGCTCGTCGGGGCCGAGGACGGCGGCGAGCGGGCCGATCTCCGACTGGCCGAAGCAGTTGTAGAAGGCCAGCTCCGGCAGACGGGCGCGCAAGCGCTCCAGAACCGGCACGGGCATGATGGAGGCGCCGTAGTAGGCCTTGCGCAGGGCGGACAGGTCGCACTCGTCGAAGCGGGGGTGGTTGGCGAGGCCGATCCACACGGTCGGCGGGGCGAAGAGGCTGTTGGCGCGGCCGGCCTCGATCAGGTCGAACAGCACGGTCGGGTCGGGGCCGTCGACGATCGTGTTCTCGGCTCCGACGGCGAGGTAGGGCAGCAGGAAGACGTGCATCTGCGCCGAGTGGTAGAGCGGCAGCGCGTGGACCGGCCGGTCCTCCTCGCTCAGGTCGAGGGCCTCGATGGCGCTCGCGTACTCGTGGACGAGAGCGCGGTGGGTCATCATCGCGCCCTTGGGGAGCGCGGTGGTGCCCGAGGTGTAGAGCAGCTGGACGTACTCGCGGGCGTCCCGGTCGGTTTCGTAGTCGTCCGGTTCGGCGAGGGCGTCGAGGAACGAGCCGGGCGCGTCCCGGAGCAGCTTGACCGGAAAGCCGTCCGGGACGCGGTCCGCGAGCCCCGGGTCGGCGAGCACGAGCGAGCTCTCCGACTGCTCCAGGAGGTATCCGAGGTCGTCTCCGGTCAGGTGGTGGTTGACCGGCACGTGGATCAGGTCGGCCCGGGCACAGGCGAGGAAGGCGATGAGGTAGGCATCGGAGTTGTGCCCGTAGGTGGCCACGCGGGCCCGGTCGGGCAGGCCGGGGCCGTGGTGCGACTCCCGCAGGACGGCCGCGGCGGTGGAGACCGCGGCGTCCAGCTCCGCGTACGTCCAGGTCCGGTCGGCGTACCGGACGGCGATCCGGTCGGGCACCCGCTGGGCACTCATGCGCAGGACGCCGTCGACGGTACGACTGAGGAGTCTGTTCATGCCGTGATCCTGAACGGCTCCCTGACGGAAGGTCAAGTACCCTGCGGTGCGCCGGAATCCCTCGGACCTCGGACGTCGAAGGGGACGTCGACGGGGAGACGAACAGCCGGGTACGGGGCGGGGCCCGCCGTGCCCGTCGGACCGTCGGAGGGCCCGGGCACCTCCGAGTCGCGTCCGGAACGACTGGCGCTCACCGCACCGCACGACGAGGACCGGACGCAGCCGGGCACGGGCGGGCACGGGATCGCCTCCTGCGTTCTGCGAGGAGGACGTCCTGTGCTCGCCCGCGCCGAGGGGGCGTCAGGGAGCGGCTCCGGCCGTCACGGGCTGAACGACAGGAACACGAAGGCGGCGAAGATCGCGAGGTGGACGCCGCCCTGGAGGAGGGTGGCCCGTCCGGGCACCACGGTCAGGGCACTCACCACGCCGGTGAGCGCGAGCAGGACCATGTGGAGCGGCCCCAGACCGAGCACCAGGGGCCCGGACAGCCAGATCGAGGCGAGGGCGATCGCCGGAACCGTCAGGCCGATACTGGCGATGGCGGAACCGTAGGCGAGGTTGAGGCTGGTCTGCACGCGGTCCCTGCGCGCCGCGCGGACGGCGGCGAGGGTTTCGGGGAGCAGCACCATCATGGCGATGACGACGCCGACGACCGCCTTGGGCAGGCCCGCCGACTCGACCCCGTCCTCGATGGTGGGCGAAATCAGTTTGGCGTTGCCGACGACGGCCACGAGGGCGAGGAGGAGCAGGGCGAGGCTGGTCCAGGTCTCGCGGTCGCTCGGCGGCTCGGCGTGCTCGTCCTCTGTTTCGTGCCCCGGACGCGGCACGGGCAGGAAGTAGTCGCGGTGCCGGACCGTCTGGACGGCGACGAAGGTGCCGTACAGACAGAGGGAGGCGACGGCGGCGAAGGCGAGTTGGGCCGTGGAGAACTCGGGGCCCTGATGGCTCGTGGTGAAGGTCGGCAGGACCAGCGTCATCACGGCGAGGGTGCAGACGGTGGCGAGCGCGCCGCCGGAGCCCTCGGCGTTGAAGACCGCGACGCGGTTGCGGAGTGCGGCGACCAGGAGGGAGAGGCCGACGATGCCGTTGCAGGTGATCATGACGGCGGCGAAGACGGTGTCGCGGGCGTACGTCGCGGTCTTGTCGCCGCCGCCGGCCATCAGGGTGACGATGAGTCCGACCTCGATGACCGTCACGGCCACGGCGAGGACGAGGGAGCCGAAGGGTTCGCCGACGCGGTGGGCGATCACCTCCGCGTGGTGGACGGCCGCGAGGACGGCCGCCATGAGGCACAGCGCGATGAGGCCCACGGCGAAGCCCGGGAGACCGCGCCCCCAGGCCACGCCCAGGGCCACCGCGGCCACCACCGGCCCCCAGGTCGTCCATTTTCGTGTCATTGACGCCGTACTCGAACTCATGATCCGCATCCTGCCACAAAGGGACCATTCACCCTTTTCCTCCACCGCCGTGACCGGCGCGGACGTACGGGAACGTGGCGAGGATCTCGTCGACCGGGCCTTGGGCCCCGGAAGTCGGACCGGGTCAGAGCGGGCGCTCGCGCCCCTCCCAGTACGGGTCGCGGAGGCGGCGCTTGTACAGCTTGCCGTTGGGGTCGCGGGGCATCACCGCGATGAAGTCGACCGACTTCGGACGTTTGAAGCCGGCGAGGCGGGCGCTGCAGTGGGCCAGGATCTCCTCGGCGAGGGCGGGTCCCGCCCCGCCTCCCTCCACCACTTCGACCACCGCCTTCACCTCCTCCCCCCAGTCGTCGTGCGGGATGCCGAAGGCAGCGGCGTCCGCCACTGCGGGATGGGTGAGCAGCACCGCCTCGATCTCCGCGGGGTAGATGTTGACCCCGCCGGAGATGATCATGTCGATCTTGCGGTCGCGGAGGTAGAGGTAGCCGTCTTCGTCGAGGACTCCCAGGTCGCCGACGGTGAAGAAGTCGCCGACGCGGTTCCGCTCCGTCTTCGCCGCGTCCTTGTGGTACTGGAAGCCCCCGGTGTTCATCTTGAGGTAGACCGTGCCGAGTTCACCGGGGGGCAGTCGCTCCCCCTGGTCGTCGAGGACGGCGATCTCGCTGATGGGCCAGGCCCTGCCGACCGTCCCCGGGCGCTTGAGCCACTCTTCCGCGGTGGCGAACGCACCACCGCCCTCGCTCGCCGCGTAGTACTCCTCGACGCACCGGCCCCACCAGTCGATCATCCCCCGTTTGACGTGCTCGGGACAGGGCGCGGCGCCGTGGATGGCGTGCCGCATGGAAGAGACGTCGTACCGTTCCCGCACTTCCGCGGGAAGGGCCAGCAGCCGGTGGAACTGGGTGGGGACCATGTGCGTGTGACTGCAGGAGTACCGCTCGATCAACCGCAGCATCTCCTCGGGCGCCCACCGGTCCATGAGGACGAGCGGATGCCCGATGTGCAGGGCGGCTGCGGCGAACTGGAGCACGGCCGTGTGGTAGAGCGGCGAGCAGACCAGATGGACGTTGCCCTCGGCCGGCCTGATGCCGAAGATGCCGAGGAAGCCGCCGAGGTGGGTCTCCTCGGGGAGCTTCCCGGGAAGGGGACGGCGGATTCCGCGGGGGCGGCCGGTGGTACCGGAGGTGTAGTTCATGACCCAGCCGAGGGTGCGGTCGGCGGGCGCGGTCGCCTCCTGTCCTTCGAGGAGCTCGGCGTACGGGCGGAAGCCGGGGACCGTCCCGATGGCGTACCGGCGGCTGGAGGGGAGTCCGGCCCGGTCGGCGGCGAGGGTCACCGCCTCGGCGAACCGCTCGTGGGCCACCAGCGCCTTGGCCCCCGAGTCGGCGACGATCCAGGCGATCTCGGGGCCGACGAAGTGGTGGTTGACCGGTACGAGGTAGAAACCGGCCTGGGTGGCGGCGAGATGGGCGGTGAAGAACTCGGGGCCGTTCGGCAGGACGACCGCGAACGCATCGCCCCGTTCGAGGCCGGCGGCACGCAGCCCGTGGACAAGCCGGTTGGCCTCGGCGTGCAGCCGACCGGCGGACCACTCCTCGCCGCCGGGGGCGACGAGGACGGTGCGGCCCGGATCGGCAGCGGCTTGGGCCCAGAATCCGATCGGCGTCCCGTTCACCCGGCGCTCCGTCCCGCGATGCGGTTGATCCGCTCGACGGCCTTCTCGAAGCCGCGGGTGAGCTCGTCGACGACCTGTTGGACGCTGCGCTCGGAGGTCATCCGGCCCACGATCTGACCGACGGGGGTGCCGAGGAGCGGCTCGACCTCGTACCGCTGGATGCGGGAGACGGCCTCGGCGACGAGGAGCCCCTGGAGCGGCATGGGGAGCGGCCCCGGCCCCGCCGGGTCGTCCCAGGCGTCGGTCCACTCGGTGCGGAGCTGGCGGGCGGGCTTGCCCGTCAGGGCGCGGGAACGGACCGTGTCGCCGGAACCGGCGGCGAGCAGCTTCGCGGTGAGGGCCCGGGAGTGCAGTTCGGCCTCGGTGGTGGTCAGCCAGATCGAGCCCAGCCAGACGCCCTGGGCGCCGAGGGCGAGCCCGGCGGCGATCTGCTCGCCGCTGCCGATGCCGCCGGCAGCGAGCACGGGAAGCGGGGAGACCGCTTCGACGACCTCGGGAGTGAGGACCATGGAGGCGATCTCTCCGGTGTGCCCACCGGCTTCGTACCCCTGGGCGACGACGACGTCGATGCCGGCGTCGGCGTGGTGCCGGGCGTGGCGGGCGCTGCCGGCGAGGGCGGCGACCAGGACGCCGTGGTCGTGGGCCCGGGCGACGACGTCCGGTGGCGGCGATCCGAGAGCGTTGGCGAGCAGCTTGATCGGATAGTCGAAGGCCACGTCGAGTTGACTCCGCGCGACCCGGTCCATCCAACCGGTGATCCGCCAGCCGGACGGCTCGCCCTCGGCCAGTTCGGGCACGCCGTGCTTGGCCAGCACGGCACGGACGAACGCCCGGTGCCCCTCGGGGATCATCGCCTCGACCTCGGCCTCGGTGACCCCTTCGACCTTCTTCGCGGGCATCACGACGTCGAGGCCGTGGGGCAGGCCGTCGGTGTGCCGCTGCATCCAGTCGAGGTCGCGGGCGAGGTCGTCGGGCGAGGTGTAGCGGACCGCGCCGAGGACCCCGAAGCCGCCGGCCCTGGTCAGGGCGGCGGCCACCGCGGGGAAGGGCGTGAAGCCGAAGATGGCGTGCTCGATCCCCAGTGTGCGACTCAGCTCCGTCTCCATGGGCGGCAGGATGCCGCAGCGGCGCGGCGGAGGGAAGAGTTTTTTGACGGTTCGTCAGATTCTTTGTCGCCGGTGCGTCCGCGCCCCGACGGCCCTCCGTCGGGAGAGGGTGGGGCATGGCGGAGAATCCGATGCGGGACGGAAGGCCGAGCCGCCGCGCGTTCGGCGGCCGGGTACTGGCACTCGGAGGTGCGGTCATGCTCGGTGCGGTGCCGGGAGCCACGGCAGCGGCAAGTCAGGGCGGGGAACCGGGCCCGGGCGGGCGGCGGACCACGCTGCGGCGCGGCTCGGCCGAACGGGCCGGGCTGCTCGCCCCGCACCTGGACGTGCTCGTCGCGGAGGCCGAGCGTTTCCTCGCGCCGTCCCCCACCCGTCCCTGGTACGCGGGTGCCGTCCTGCTCGCCGGGCGGGGCGACACCGTCGCCCTGCACCGGGCGATCGGCTCGGCCGTGCGCTACGCGGCGTACGACGAGGCGTCCGACACCGGGATCGAACTACCGCCGGAGCGAAGGATCCCGATGACCGAGGACACCGTCTTCGACCTGGCGTCGGTGTCCAAGCTGTTCACCTCGATCCTGGCGGTGCAACAGATCGAACGCGGAGCGCTGGGATTGGAGACGAAGGTCGCTGCCCACCTGCCGGCGTTCGGCGGCGGCGGGAAGCAGGACGTGACGGTGCGCCAGTTGCTCACCCACACCTCAGGGTTGCGGCCCTGGCTCCCGCTGTACCGGGAGCCGACACGGGAGGGGAAGCTGCGGTTGCTGTGGGCCGAGTCCCCGGTGCACCCGCCGGGCTCCGCCCCCCTCTACTCCGACCTGAACATGATCTCGCTCCAGCTGGTCCTGGAGGAGGTCACCGGTCGCGGCCTGGACGCCCTGCTCCACGACGAGATCACGACTCCCCTCGGGATGCACCGCACCCGTTTCAACCCGCCCCCCGCCTGGCGGACGGAGATCGCCGCCACCGAAGACGCCCGGCCCCCCTGGTCCGGCTTGGACCGGGGCATGGTGTGGGGCGAGGTCCACGACGAGAACGCCCACTCCCTCGGCGGCGTCGCGGGCCACGCCGGAATCTTCTCCCGCGCCCGGGACCTCGCGGTCCTCGCCCGGACCCTCCTCAACGGCGGCGCGTACGGCCGGGCCCGCATCCTCGCGCCCGCCTCGGTGGAGTTGATGTTCACCGACTTCAACACCGCCTTCCCGGGCCGGGCGCACGGCCTCGGCTTCGAACTCCACCAGCACTGGTACATGGGCGCCATGGCCACCCCCCGGACCGCCGGGCACACCGGCTTCACCGGCACCAGCCTGGTCCTCGACCCGACGACCGACACGTTCCTGATCGTGCTGGGCAACTCCGTGCACCCGGTGCGGTCCTGGCGCTCCGGATCCGCGCCCCGCGTCGCCGCGGCGAACGCACTGGCCCGGGCCGTACCCGTGCGACCGGTCCGGGGGCGCACCGCCTGGTTCTCCGGAACCGACGGCGGGACCACCACGACCCTCACCCTGCCGGGGGTCCCGGGAGCGAGTCGGCTCGACTGCGCACTCTGGTGGGACACCGGGCCGGGCACGGACGCAGTGGTGCTGGAGGCCTCGGCGGACGGCGGGACGACCTGGAGTCCGGTGTCGTTCAGCACCGCACGGCCGGGGGCGCAACCGCTGTCGCACCCCTCGGGATCGGTGGGCGGCTGGTCGGGGCGGGTCTGGTACGAGGTGTCCGCACGGATGCCGGTCCCGGGGCCCGCTGCGGATCCCGTGCGGCTGCGCTGGCGGTGCTCCACGGACCTGAAGTACGTCGGGCGCGGGGTGTACGTGAACGGGCTGCGGCTCCTGGACGCCGCCGGACGGCCGCTCTTCGACGAGGCCCGGCCCGGGGACGCCGCCCGGATCGACGCGGTGGGCTGGATCCGTTCGGAGGACTGAGCCGGCGGTCGCCCCGGGGTCGGCGGGGCGGGACGCTCAGGCCGCGCGGATTTCCTCCTGCTCCTCCACCGCCGCCAGGAAGGCTCCGAGCACCTGCCGGTACCGCTCCGGCTCCTCGGCGGAGGGGAGGTGGGCGCTCTCCTCGAACACCGTCCAGGAGGCGCCCCGGATGCCCTCGACCAACGGACGCACCACGGCCGGAGTGGTCGCGTCGTGGCGGCCGGTGGTGACGAGCACCGGAAGGTCTATCTCACCGAGCCTGTCGGTGACGTCCCAGTCCTTCAGCCTTCCGGTGAGGTTCCACTCGGTGGTGCCCCACAGCGCGGCGTACACGTCCTCGCGGATGTCCGTGAACGAGCGCACGAGGTGCGGGGGCCACGGGTCGAGGCGGCAGAGCCAGCGCCGGTAGAAGGCCATGACGGCCTCGCGGTACTCCTCGTCGTCGAGCGTCCCCGCGGCCTCGTGGCGGTCGAGCACCTCCCGTACGCCGGCCGGCAGGGACTCCTTCAGACGGCGCACCTCGGCCTGGTAGACGGGGGCGCTCGGGATCGGTCCGGCGAGCACCAGGCTCGCCAGTCCGGCGGGGCGGGTGAGCACGTACTCCAGGGCGATCTGGCTGCCCCAGGAGTGGCCGTAGAGGTGCACGCGGTCGAGCCCGAGGGCCGCGCGCACCGCGGCCACCTCCTCGACGAAGGTGGACATCACCCAGAGTGCGGGGTCGTCCGGGCGGTCGGACCGGCCGCAGCCGATCTGGTCGTAGAAGACGACCTGCCGTCCGGTCTCCCCGTGCAGCGCACCGAGGTCGTCCAGGTAGTCGTGCGAACAGCCGGGGCCACCGTTGACGACCAACAGCGGAAGCCGTCCCGCACGGCCCGGGCCGACGACCCGGTACCAGGTGCGGTGTCCACGGAACGGAACGGTGCCTTCGGTGACGGACATGGTCCTGATCCGCCTCCTCGTGAGAACGGAGCCCCTTCCATCATGCGCCCGGGCGTCCCGGTCAGCAGGCGGGTTCCGCGGCACCCCGCAGCGCCCGGAGCACCGGACTCATCAGCGGGTGCTCCTCGGCTCCGCGCCGTACCGCCGCGAAGACCCGGCGGGTCGGGGCGACCCCCTCCACGGGACGGACCTCGACGCCGGAAAGGTCCATCCCGCTCAGCGCCGAACGCGGCACGAGCGCCACTCCGGCAGCGGCCGAGGCGAGGGCGGCGACGGCGCGGAAGTCGTCGGAGACATGGGCGAAGGTCGGGGCGAACCCTGCGTACTCGCAGGCCAGGACGGTCACGTCGTGACAGGGGTTGCCGACGGACTGCCCGATCCAGGTGTCCTTGGCGAGATCGGCGAGCGCGACCCGCGCTCCGACCGCCAGTGGATGGCCGGGCGGCAGGACCGCGTCGAACGGCTCCGCGTACAGCGGGACGCGGGTCAGCCGGGCGTCGTCCTCGCCCGGAGCGCCCCGGTACTCGACCGCGACGGCGACGTCCACCTGCCGGTCCAGGACCATGAGCAGGCTCTCGTCGCCCTCCGCGTCCCGCACCCGGACCCGGATGCCGGGCGCGGTGTGGGCGAGTGCCGCGATGGCGGGGGCCACGACCAACCCGATGCCGGTGGCGAAGGCCGCGACGGTGACCGTTCCGGCCTCGCCCGAGCCGTAGGCGGCGAGCTCCGCCTCGGCGCGCTCCAACTGGGCGAGCACCGCATTGGCGTGGCTCAGCAGGATCTCCCCGGCGGGGGTGAGGCGGGCGCCGCGGGCGCTGCGGTCGACGAGCCGGTGGCCGGTCTCCTGCTCCAGGGCGGCGAGCTGCTGGGAGACGGCGGAGGGGGTGAGGTAGAGCGCGGCGGCCGCCGCCGTGACCGTGCGGTGGTCGGCCACCGCACGGAGGATGTGCAACCGCCGCGCTTCGATCATTCCCCTAGTCTCGCAGGCCGCGAGACCCGTTCGGTCCGGTCGCCGGCCCGTCAGCCGTGCAGGGCCGCACGGGCGTCGACGAAGGCGTCCACGGCCCGGTTCACGTCCTCGGTCGAATGCGCGGCGGACAGCTGTACGCGGATCCGGGCCTGTCCCTGCGGGACGACCGGGTAGGAGAAGCCGATCACGTACACGCCGCGTTCGAGGAGCAGCTCGGCCATGCGCCCGGCCTCGGCCGCGTCGCCGATCATGACGGGGGCGATGGCGTGGTCGCCGGGGAGGACGTCGAAGCCCTCCTCGGTCATGCGGGAGCGGAACAGCACCGTGTTGGCGTTGAGGCGCTCGCGCAGGTCGCCGGCGGACTCCAACAGGTCGAGGACCTTGAGGGAGGCGGCGGCGATGACCGGGGCGAGGGTGTTGGAGAAGAGGTAGGGGCGGGAGCGCTGGCGCAGCAGGGCGACGATCTCGGCGCGGGCGGCGACGTAACCGCCGGAGGCGCCGCCGAGCGCCTTGCCGAGGGTGCCGGTGATGATGTCGACGCGGTCCATGACGCCGTGTAGCTCGGGGGTGCCGCGACCGCCGGGGCCGACGAAGCCGACGGCGTGCGAGTCGTCGACCATCACCATGGCGTCGTAGCGTTCGGCCAGGTCGCAGATCTCGTCGAGCGGCGCGATGTAGCCGTCCATGGAGAAGACGCCGTCGGTGACGATCAGCTTGCGGCGGACCCCTCCCTCGACGGCCTCCTTGAGCTGCTGCTCCAGGTCGGCCATGTCGCGGTTCGCGTA
Organism: Streptomyces sp. NPDC058877; assembly: GCF_042742855.1. Classification (NCBI taxonomy): domain Bacteria; kingdom Bacillati; phylum Actinomycetota; class Actinomycetes; order Kitasatosporales; family Streptomycetaceae; genus Streptomyces; species Streptomyces sp. NPDC058877. The sequence goes on from NZ_JBHYMF010000137.1 coordinate 12,279, forward strand.
GCGGAAGCGGCGGGCCTTGGAGAGGCGGATGCCGTCGATGATCGAGGCGTGGTTGAGGGCGTCGGAGATGACGGCGTCCTCGGGGCCGAGCAGGGTCTCGAAGACACCGCCGTTGGCGTCGAAGCAGGAGGAGTAGAGGATCGTGTCCTCCTGGCCGAGGAAGGCCGAGAGGCGGGCCTCGAGCTCCTTGTGGACCTCCTGCGTGCCGCAGATGAAGCGGACCGACGCCATGCCGTAGCCCCAGCGGTCGAGGGCCGTGTGGGCGGCGGCGATCACCTCGGGGTGGTCGGCGAGGCCGAGGTAGTTGTTGGCGCAGAAGTTGAGCACTTCTTCCCCGGACTCCGACCGGGGGGAGCCCCAGGGGCGGCCGTCCGCGGTGACGACCTCGACGTTGGCGGACTGGGGAGTGCCGATGACCCGCTCGGGCTTGTGGAGGCCGGCTTGCTCGATCTCTTCGAGGGTGGCGCGGATGGAATCGCGTACGGAATCGAACATGGGTCAGGCTCCCGTGGTCCAGTCGAGGATGATCTTGCCGCTCTTGCCGGAGGCCGCGTCGTCGAAGGCGGCCTCGAAGTCGGTGTGCGCATAGCGCCCGGTGATGACGGGGGCGAGGTCGAGACCGCCCTCCAGGAGCACCGACATCGCGTACCAGGTCTCGAACATCTCCCGGCCGTAGATGCCCTTGATCGTGATCATGGAGGTGACGATCTTCGCCCAGTCGACGGAGAAGTCCTCGCTGGGCAGTCCGAGCATGGCGATCTTGCCGCCGTTGGTCATGTTGGCGACCATGTCGCGCATCGCGTGCGGATTGCCGGACATCTCCAGTCCGACGTCGAAGCCCTCCTTCAACCCGAGCGTGCGCTGGCCGTCGGCGATGGTCTGCTCGGCGACGTTGAGGGCGAGGGTGACGCCGGTCTTGCGCGCCAGGGCGAGGCGTTCCTCGCTGACGTCGGTGATGACCACGTTGCGGGCGCCGGCGTGCTTCGCGACGGCGGCGGCCATGATGCCGATCGGGCCGGCGCCGGTGACGAGGACGTCCTCGCCGACGAGCGGGAAGGACAGGGCCGTGTGCACGGCGTTGCCGAAGGGGTCGAAGATCGCTGCGACATCGAGGTCGACGGGGATGCGGTGCACCCACACGTTGGAGGCGGGCAGTGCCACGTACTCGGCGAAGGCACCGTCCCGGCCGACGCCGAGGCCGATCGTCGCACGACAGAGGTGGCGGCGTCCGGCCAGGCAGTTGCGGCACTTGCCGCAGACCAGGTGCCCCTCGCCGCTGACCAGGTCGCCGACGGCTACGTCGGTGACGTCACGGCCGACGGAGACGACCTCTCCGACGAACTCGTGACCGATCGTCAGGGGCGTGGCGATCGTCTTCTGCGCCCAGCCGTCCCAGGAACGGATGTGCAGGTCGGTTCCGCAGATGCCGGTCCGCTTGACCTTGATGAGGACGTCCCCGGGACCCGTCTCCGGCTCGGGCACATCCGTGAGCCAGAGTCCCGGCTCCGCCTTCAGCTTGACCAGTGCCTTCAATGCAACGGCTCCCGACGTGCGTGTCCTGTGATGTGCGGGCATGGGCACGGCTGGGTACCCAAGATCCCTGGAAGGAAATCTTCCGTACGTGGGGCTCAAGGGTCCATCGAGGATTTCTTAAGCACACGCGCAGATCAGCTTCACACCCCGGGCCGGAAGGTTGCGACGTCAGCGGGGCCGAACGGAGCGGACGCCGCCCGGTGCACCCGCCCCGGACCTCGGAGGAGGGCCGTACCGGGCCGGTGGCGCCGACGGGCACGCCCGCGTCCGGGCACCGGCCGGAGCCCCTGCCGTCACCGGCCGAGCACGGCCATCGCCGCGTTGTGGCCGGGGATGCCGCTCACTCCCCCGCCCCGGACCGCACCCGCTCCGCACAGGAGGACATTGGCGTGGTGGGTCTCGACGCCCCAGCGGCCGGTGTCCTGCGCCGCGTACGGGAAGGACAGGTCGCGGTGGAAGATGTGGCCTCCGGGCAGCCGCAGTTCGCGTTCGAGGTCGACCGGGGTCTTCGCCTCGATGCAGGGGCGCCCCTCCGCGTCGACGGCGAGGCAGTCGAGGATCGACTCGCCCAGGTGGGCGTCGAGCTGGGCGAGGGTCGCGGAGAGCAGCTTCGCCCGCGCGCCCTCGTTGTCGGCGGCGAAGAGCCGGGCGGGCGCGTGCAGGCCGAAGAGCGTGAGCGTCTGGTGGCCCGTGGCCGCGAGTTCCGGTCCGAGGATCGTCGGGTCGGTGAGGGAGTGGCAGTAGATCTCGGACGGCGGGGCGCCGGGCAGGTGTCCGGCGGCGGCCTCCGCGTAGGCGGTGGCCAACTGCCCGTACCCCTCGGCGATGTGAAGGGTTCCGGCGAAGGCCTCGCGCGGGTCGACGGAGCCGTCGCGGAGCTTCGGCAGCCGGGTCAGCAGCATGTTGACCTTGAGCTGGGCGCCCTCCGGGACGGGTGGGGGCGTCTCCCCGAGCAGAGCGGCGAGTTCCTGCGGGGAGGCGTTGACGAGGACCCGCCCGGCCTCGACGGTGCCCTCCCCGTCGGCGGTCCGGTACGTGATCGCCGCGCGGTGCCCGTCGGTCTCGATCCGGGTGACCTCGTGGCCGGTGCGGACCTCGGCGCCGGCCGCGCGGGCGGCGCCCGCGAGCGCGTCGGTGAGGGCTCCCATGCCGCCGACGGGCACGTCCCAGTCACCGGTTCCACCACCGATGACGTGGTAGAGGAAGCAGCGGTTCTGGAGGAGGGTGGGGTCGTGGGCGTCGGCGAAGGTCCCGATGAGGGCGTCGGTGAGGACCACGCCGCGGACCAGGTCGTCGGTGAAGGCCCGCTCGACGGTGGCGCCGAGTGGTTCTTCGAAGAGCATCCGCCAGGTCTCGGCGTCGTCGACCCGGGCACGCAGTTCGGCGCGGGTGGGGAGCGGCTCGGTGAGGGTGGGGAAGATCCGGCGGGCGGCCTCGCCGGTGCGTCCGTAGAAGGCCTGCCAGGCCTGGTGGGCACGGTCGGAGCCGGTGAGCGCGGCGAAGGAGGCCCGGGTGCGGTCGGGGCCCCCGCCGACGAGGAGGCCGCCGTCACCCCGCGGGGTGTACGAGGAGACGGATCGCTTGCGCACCGCGAACTTCAGGTCCAGTTCCCGAACGATCTTCTGCGGGAGGAGCGAGACCAGGTAGGAGTACCGGGAGAGCCTGGCGTCGACCCCGGGGAACGGCCGCGTGGACACGGCGGCCCCACCGGTGGAGTCGAGCCGCTCCAGGACGAGGACGCGGTGTCCGGCACGGGCCAGGTAGGCGGCGGCGACGAGCCCGTTGTGCCCGCCGCCGACGACGACGGCATCGTACGCGCGGGCGGGGGTCGGGGCGCCGGGGCGTGGATCACGGTCGGTCATGGCTCATGCTCACACGCGGGCGGGAGGCGGGGAAGGGGGCGGCCGGGCCGTGGTCCGGGAGGGGCCGGCCGGGGCCGCCGTCGGCGGCCGGACCGGGCGGGGATCCACGGCCCGCCCGGTCACCCCGTGGGCGCGGTGCGCGGAGGTGGTGTGGCGACCCTGAGCAGCAGGGCGGCGGCCTCGGTGGGACGGCCCAGGCGTTCCAGGCAGTGGGCTTCGTCGTCGAGGGCGGCGAGGGTGTCGGGGTGTCCGGGACCGAGGAGCCGGGTGCGGGCGGCGGCGATCGAGCGGTGCGCCTCCCGTGCCTCGCTCCAACGGCCGAGCCTTCCGAGGGCGACGGCGGCCTCCCGGCGGCTGAGGAGCGCGTCCGGGTGGTCGGCGCCGAGGACCCGCTCGCGGTCGGCGCAGACGGCTTCGGACTCGGCGAGCGCCTCCGACCAGCGACCGAGCCGGCCGAGGTTGACGGCGAGGGCGTGCCGGGCACGCATCGTCTCGGCCCCGTCGGCGCCCTGGGCGCGGGTGCGGGCGGCGACGAGGTCCCGACAGACGTCCAGGGCGTCCGCGGCCTGACCGAGTCGACCGAGGCAGACCCCGGTCTCGTAACGGGCGGCGAGGGTGTCCGGGTGCTCGGGACCGAGCGCGGCGGCGCGGGCCTCGGCGACCGCGCGGTACTGCGTGAGCGCCTCCTCTCCGCGTCCGAGGCGGCCGAGGGCGTGGGCCACCTCGTGGCGGGTGACCAGGGTGTCGGGGTGGTCCTCGCCGAACAACCGGGCCCGGGCCTGCGCGACCCCGTGCGCCGTGCGGTACGCCTCTTCCAGGCGGCCCAGCCGGCCGAGTGTGAACGCGAGGTTGTGGCGACAGCGCAGGGTGTCGGGGTGGTCGGGGCCGACGGTGCGCTCGCGGGCGTCGAGCACCGCGACGTAGAGCTCGTACGCCTCGGCGTGCCGCCCGAGGCGACCCAGGACGTAGGCCCTCTCCTGCCGTGCCGCCAGGGTGTCGGGATGGTCCTCGCCGAGGACCCGCGCACGGTCCTCGGCGACCCGGCCGAAGAGGTACAGGGCGTCCGCGGGGCGGTCGAGTCGGGCCAGGGCGAAACCCACTTCGTAGTGGCTGGCCAGGGTGTCGGGGTGGTCCTCGCCGAGAATCCGCGCACGGTCCTCGGCGACGGACCGGTGCACCGACTCGGCCTCCTCCCACCGGCCGAGCCGGCCGAGCCCCATTCCGGCCCGGAACCGTCCGGCGAGCACGGCGACCAGCTCGGCCGGGGGCGCGGTCGGTGACCCCGGCCGGGTCGCGGCGACCGAGGCCGCCGAGGGGCCGGCGGTCGGCCCTGCGGCCGGCGCGGCGGCGTGCGGGCGTCTGCCGGGCGCCGCAGTGGTCCACTCGGTGGTGAGGACGGCCGCGGCCGGGTCGTGGGCGACCGGACGCGGCCCGGTGGGGGCCGCCGGCCGGTGCCCGCCGGTCATGCCGCGGGCCCATGCGGGCGCGGGCCCCGGCCCCCCGGCCCCCGGGACGGGCAGGGGCGTGGTCATCGGCAGCGCGGGCAGCCCGGCGTGCGAGGGGAACGACGGCGGGGCGGAGCGGCCCGAGACGATCCGGCGGCGCAGGTCGCCGGCGTCGACCGGCCGTTCCTCGGGAACCTTGGCGAGCAGGTCGACGACGATCCGGTCGAAGTAGTCGGGCAGCTCGGCGCGACGGGTGCGCGGCGGGCTCGGCACCGTGTCGCGGTGGCCGATGAGGATGGCCCAGGAGTCGCCGAGGTCGAACGGCGGGGCCCCGGTGACCAGCTCGTACAGGACGCAGCCCAGCGAGTAGAGGTCGCTGCGGTGGTCGATCTCGCCGCCGCCGATCTGCTCGGGGGACATGTAGTGGGGCGTCCCCATGGCGATGCCGGTGCCGGTGAGCTTGGAGGTGAAGCCCATGTCGGTGCCCAGTCGCGCTATGCCGAAGTCGCAGATCTTCACCGTCCCGTCCCGCAGTCGCATGATGTTGGCGGGCTTCAGGTCGCGGTGGACGATCCCCTGCCGGTGCGTGTAGGCGAGGGCGTCGGCGACCTGGTCGGCGATCTCGACGACGTCCTGGACGGGCAGCGGGTGCTGGGCGTTGGCGGCGAGCAACTGGCTGAGGTTGCGCCCCTCCAGGAGCTCCATGACGAGGAAGAGCACGCCGTCGTACTCTCCGAAGTCGTGCACCACGGTGATGCCCCGGTGCTGGAGCGCTGCCGCCACCCGTGCCTCGCGTCGGAAGCGCTCGCGCACCACGGTGAAGGCCTGGGGGTCCTGCTGCGGTCCGAGCGGTTTGAGGCACTTCACGGCGACGCCGCGCCCGAGCGCCTCGTCGGTGGCGCGCCACACCTCCCCCATGCCTCCGCGACCGATGACCTCGTGCAGGCGGTACCGGCCCTGGATCAGTCTGGAGTCCCCCATCGCGTGCTGTCGCCCCCGTCGATTCCGTACTGCCTCCTCGGCTCCTCCAGTATGGCCGGCCGGCGGGACCGTGGGTACGGGGCGGGGTACGCGTAAGGGTCGGGGCGGCTTCCGGGGCCGAGTCGCTCCACGGCGCGCAGGACGTGCCGGGGCGGCAGCCTCCAGCGCAGGCGGGCCGGGATGCAGCGCAGCAGGTTGGCCGTCGCGACGAGCCGGTGGGTGACGGTCTCCCGCGGCGGGGCGGGGCGGCCGTAGAGCTCGTGGGCGTAGCGGGGCAGGGTGTCGTAGGCGAGCGCGGCGATGCGCCGCCAGATCACCTCGCGCGCCGGCACCAGGGCGGGTTTCACCGGTGGGCGGCGCAAGAAGTCCTCCACGGTCCGGGCGTCCGGTCCGACGGTGAGCACGGGACGCACCGATGCGAAGTAGGCGGTGAGCTCGGCGGTGGAGGCCGGGACGGCGTCCGGGTCGAGGCCGACGAGCCGGGCGGAGGTGCGGTGCTCGTCGACGTAGCGGTCGGCCCGGGCATCGGTGAGGGGCATTCCGGAGCGGCGCGCAACCGAGAGGTAGGAGTCGGTTTCGGCACAGTGCACCCAGAGCAACAGCTCGGGGGCGTCCACGCCGAGCAGCCGGTGGATCCGGCGGACTCGGGCGCCGGCCGCCTCCGCGGCCGTGGTGGTCCCGTAGCTGAGGGTCCCGACGAAGTCGGCGGTC
>NZ_JBHYMF010000138.1:0-18779 GCF_042742855.1 Streptomyces sp. NPDC058877
ATCCCCCACCTTGCGGGGCACCCCCCCCCCCGGGGTCCCGGGGGGGGGGGCGGGGGGCTCCGGGGGGGGGGGGCGCGGGGGGGGCCCCCCCCCCCACGACGACCTCCACGGCCGCCCCCGGTTCAGCCGAAGACGGCGAGGCTCTTGGCCTTGCCCCGCTGGTCCTCGACCAGGGCGAGCAGCTTGCCCTCGGGTCCGAAGACCGCGACGGGCCCCTTCGGGTAATCCGGCATCTCCAGGCGGACGCCGTTCAGCAGCAGCCTGGCCCGCTTCGCGTCGACGTCCCAGCGCGGGAACGCCGCCGCAGCCGCTTCGGCGACCGGCATGACCGTGAGCTCTTCCTGGAGCTGGTCCAGGGTGCGGGCCGCGTCCAACTTGTACGGACCGACCCTGGTGCGTCGCAGTGCGGTCAGGTGACCGCCGACGCCGAGCCCGGCACCGAGGTCCCGGGCGAGCGCCCTGATGTACGTGCCGGAGGAGCACACCACCGAGACGACCAGGTCCACGACCGGGGTGCCGTCCTCGGCGGTCGCCTCGCGGACGTCGTAGACGCGGAAGGAGGAGACCGTGACCGGACGGGCCGGGATCTCGAACTCCTCGCCCCCGCGGACGCGGGCATACGACCGCTTGCCGTCGATCTTGATCGCGGAGACCTTCGACGGCACCTGCATGATGTCACCGGTCAGCTCGGCCACTCCCGCGTCGATCTGCTCGCGGGTGACCTTCGACGCGTCGACCGACGCCGTGATCTCGCCCTCGGCGTCGTCGGTGATGGTCGTCTGCCCCAGGCGGATGGTGCCCAGGTACTCCTTCTCGGTCAGCGCGAGGTGTCCGAGGAGCTTCGTCGCCCGCTCCACGCCGAGGACGAGGACCCCGGTGGCCATGGGGTCGAGCGTGCCCGCGTGGCCGACGCGACGGGTCTTGGCGATCCCGCGCATCTTGGCCACGACGTCGTGCGAAGTGAAGCCCGACGGCTTGTCGACGATGACGAGGCCGTCTCGGGGGTCCTTCCCGGTGGTCGCCGGGGAGGACTTGGTCGTGTTGCTCATTCGGCGGCTTCGTCCTCGCCCTGCTTCTTGTAGGGGTCGGCGTCACCTGCGAAGCTCGCCCCCGAGGAGGCCTGGCGCACCTGGGCGTCCGAGGCGCGCGCACGGTCGAGGAGGTTCTCGATGGTACGGGCGTTCTCCGGGAGGGCGTCGGCCACGAAGGTCAGGGTCGGGGTGAACTTGGTCCCCGCCGCCCGACCCACGGCCGAGCGGAGGACGCCCTTGGCGCTCTCCAGACCGGCCGCGGCGTTCGCCCGCTCCTCGTCGTCGCCGTAGACCGTGTAGAAGACCGTGGCCTCCCGCAGGTCACCGGTGACGCGGGTGTCCGTGATGGTCACGTGCGTGCCCAGTCGGGGGTCTTTGACGCCGCGCTGCAGCTTCTCGGCGACCACCTCCCGGATGAGGTCTGCCAGCTTCTTCGCCCGAGCGTTGTCGGCCACTGGTCCTTCTCCTTCTTTGCCTTGCTCAATCAGTCTTCATCAGTGTGGAGCCTGCGGCGCACCGACAGCAGCTCCACCTCCGGCCGGGCGGCGACGAGCCGCTCACAGCGGTCGAGCACGTCCGATACGAATCCGTGGTCCCCGGACACCAGTGCAACGCCCAGCCGGGCCCTGCGATGGAGGTCCTGGTCGCCCACCTCTGCCGCGCTCACGGAGAACTTGCGCTGGAGCTCGGCGACGATGGGCCGGACGACGGAGCGTTTCTCCTTCAACGAATGGACATCGCCGAGGAGGAGGTCGAAGGACAGTGTCCCCACGTACATGTGGTGCCGGATGTCCCGCCGGTTCGGGTTCGGTGGCCTGCCGCGCCGTCGCGGGGCAGGAACACCAGAACCGTACACGCAACGGCCGGGGCCGATCGACGGAATAAGTTCCGCCGACCGGCCCCGACTCAGTGCTGCGATCGGACGCGATCAGGCGCGCGGCTTCTCGCGCATCTCGTACGTCGCGATGACGTCGTCGACCTTGATGTCGTTGAAGTTTCCGAGGTTGATACCACCCTCGAAGCCCTCGCGGATCTCGGTGACGTCGTCCTTGAAGCGGCGCAGGCCCTCGATGTTGAGGTTCTCCGCGATGACCTTGCCGTCGCGGATGAGGCGCGCCTTGGTGTTGCGCTTGACCTCGCCCGAGCGGATGAGGACACCGGCGATGTTGCCCAGCTTGGACGAGCGGAAGACCTCGCGGATCTCCGCCGTACCGAGCTCGACCTCTTCGTACTCCGGCTTGAGGAGGCCCTTGAGCGCCGCCTCGATCTCCTCGATCGCCTGGTAGATGACCGAGTAGTACCGGACGTCGACGCCCTCGCGCTCCGCCATCTGCGCGGCACGGCCGGCCGCACGGACGTTGTAGCCGATGACGATGGCGTCGGAGCCCATGGCCAGGTCGATGTCGGACTCGGTGACCGCACCCACACCGCGGTGCAGGACGCGGATGTCGACCTCTTCGCCGACGTCGAGCTGGAGCAGCGAGGACTCGAGGGCCTCCACCGCACCGGACGCGTCGCCCTTGATGATGAGGTTGAGTTCCTGGATCTGACCGGCCTTGAGCACCTTGTCGAGGTCCTCCAGGGACACCCGACGGACGCGCTTGGCGAAAGCGGCGTTGCGCTCGCGCGCGGCGCGCTTCTCGGCGATCTGGCGGGCGGTGCGGTCCTCGTCGACGACGAGGAAGTTGTCACCGGCACCCGGAACGTTGGTGAGACCGAGCACGAGGACCGGAGTCGACGGCGCCGCCTCCTCCACGTTGTTGCCCTTGTCGTCGAGCATCGCCCGGACACGGCCGTACGCGTCGCCGACCACCATCGTGTCGCCGATGCGCAGCGTTCCGCGCTGGACCAGGACGGTCGAGACCGCACCGCGACCACGGTCGAGGTGGGACTCGATCGCGATGCCCTGCGCGTCCTGGTTCGGGTTGGCCCGCAGGTCGAGCGAGGCGTCCGCGGTGAGGACCACGGCCTCCAGCAGGGAGTCGATGTTGAGACCCTGCTTGGCGGAGATGTCGACGAACATCGTGTCGCCGCCGTACTCCTCGGCCACCAGACCGAACTCGGTCAGCTGACCGCGGACCTTGGTCGGGTCCGCACCCTCGACGTCGATCTTGTTGACCGCGACGACGATCGGCACGTCGGCCGCCTTGGCGTGGTTGAGCGCCTCGATCGTCTGGGGCATCACGCCGTCGTTGGCCGCCACCACGAGGATCGCGATGTCGGTCGACTTCGCACCGCGGGCACGCATGGCGGTGAACGCCTCGTGACCCGGGGTGTCGATGAAGGTGATGGCCCGGTCCTCGTCGTTGACCTGGGTCGTGACCTGGTAGGCACCGATGTGCTGGGTGATGCCACCGGCCTCGCCCGCGACCACGTTGGTCTTGCGGATCGCGTCGAGGAGTCGGGTCTTACCGTGGTCGACGTGACCCATGACGGTCACGACCGGCGGACGGGAGACCAGCGCCTCTTCGCCGCCCTCGTCCTCGCCGAACTCGATGTCGAAGGACTCGAGCAGCTCACGGTCCTCCTCCTCCGGCGAGACGATCTGAACCTGGTAGTTCATCTCGTCGCCGAGGAGCTGCAGGGTCTCGTCCGAGACGGACTGCGTGGCCGTGACCATCTCGCCGAGGTTCATCATGACCGCGACGAGCGACGCCGGGTTGGCGCCGATCTTCTCCGCGAAGTCGGTGAGGGACGCACCGCGCGACAGGCGAATGGCTTCACCGTTGCCGCGAGGCAGCATCACGCCGCCCACGGACGGGGCCTGCATGGCCTCGTACTCCTGGCGCCTCTGCCGCTTCGACTTGCGACCGCGACGCGCGGGACCGCCGGGACGACCGAAGGCGCCCTGCGTGCCACCACGACCACCCGGACCACCGGGACGACCGCCGAAGCCGCCGGGACGACCGCCGAAGCCGCCGCCACCGGGACCACCCGGACGACCGCCGCCGCCACCGGGACCGCCGGGACGACCGGCGAAGCCGCCGCCACCGCCGCCGGGACCGGCCGGACGACCGGCGAAGCCCGGACGACCGCCGCCACCGGCACCGCCGGGACGACCGCCACCGCCGCCGGGGCCACGACCGCCGGGGCCGGGACGCGGGCCGGCAGCGGGACGCTGCGGCATCATGCCCGGGTTCGGACGGTTACCGCCGGGCGCACCGCCCGGACGGGGGGCCTGCGGGCGGGGCATGCCGCCCGGGGTCGGACGCGGAGCGCCGCCCTGGGGACGCGGGGCACCACCGGGGCCGCCCTGCGGACGCGGGGCGCCCGGAGCGGCACCGGGACCGCCGGGACGGGGGGCACCGCCACCCGGACGGGGCGCCTGCGGGCGCGCCATGCCGGTGGAGCCGCCAGAGGTGAAGGGGTTGTTGCCCGGACGGGGACCGGCCGGACGGGAACCGCCCGGACGGGGACCCTGCTGGCCGCCGGGGCGCGGTGCGCCCTGGCCCTGCGGGCGGTTCTGCTGGCCCGGACGCGCGCCCGGACGCGGGCCCGGGGTCGCACCGGAGGGACGCTGACCGGCGGCGGGAGCCGACGGGGGCGCCGTGAACTCCGGGGTCGTCGGAGCCGGGGAGGTCGGCGCCGGCTTCGGCGCGGCCGGGGGCTTCGGACCCGGGGTGGGACGCGGGCCGGGGGTGGCCGGCGTCACGGGCTTCTCGGCCGCCGCGGGCTTGGGCGCCGGGGTGGGCGCGCCAGGCTTCGGGGCAGCGGGACGGGGGGCCGCCGGCTTGGCGACGGGGGAGGTGCCCCCGGCCTGCGCGGGGGCCGACGGTGCCGGCTTGGGCGCGGCGGGGGACGGCGCTGCCTTGCGGGGCGCGCCGGGCTTCGCAGCGGTCTTGCCGGCGTTGCCACCGGGACCCTGCAAAGCATCAGTCAACTTGCGCACGACCGGCGCCTCGATCGTCGAGGACGCCGAACGGACGAATTCACCGAGTTCTTGGAGCTTGGCCATGACGACCTTGCTCTCCACACCGAACTCCTTGGCGAGTTCGTATACCCGGACCTTAGCCACTTCGCTCCTTTGAGGTCCGGATTACCGCCGGACCGTCGCTACTTCATGGGCGTACTCATCGCGTACTCATCGAGTGCTCATCGCAATCTCGACCTACTTCCAACTCGCGAGGTACCTGACCGCACGGTGTTCCGTGCCGTACTTCTTGTTCACTGCGGTGCCACCTGCTCGACGTGCTGGCGGAGCGCCTCGGTGTCGAGCGGTCCCTGGGCCTTGAAGGCCCTCGGGAAGGCTCGACGGCGTACCGCCAGATCGAGACAGACCACGGCGGGGTGCAGGTACGCACCCCGGCCGGGTAGCGTACCGCGATGATCGGGAACGCACTCGTCCTTACTCACCACGATCCGCAGCAGATCGCTCTTGGCCGCCCGCTCCCGGCACCCCACACAGGTTCGCTCAGGGCACGCGCGGGCATGCGTCCGGCCAGACACGATTAAGTCTACCTCCCCGTACCGACCTCACCCGTTTGGGGCAAAAATCGAACAGTCGATGGCCAAAAAGGGCCTCAGTCCTGCGGTTCGACCGGCTCCGTGTCCGGACGGATGTCGATCCGCCAGCCGGTGAGCCGCGCGGCGAGGCGGGCGTTCTGCCCCTCCTTGCCGATCGCCAGCGACAGCTGGTAGTCCGGCACCGTCACCCGGGCGGAGCGGGCGGCCAGGTCGACGATCTCGACCTTGGAGACCCGCGCCGGGGAGAGCGCGTTCGCCACCATCTCGGCCGGGTCGTCCGACCAGTCGACGATGTCGATCTTCTCACCGAGCAGCTCCGCCATCACGTTGCGGACCCGGCTGCCCATCGGGCCGATGCAGGCGCCCTTGGGGTTCAGGCCCGAACGGGTGGACCGAACGGCGATCTTGGTGCGGTGGCCGGCCTCACGGGCGATGGCCGCGATCTCGACGGAACCGTCGGCGATCTCCGGCACCTCCAGCGCGAAGAGCTTCTTCACCAGATTGGGGTGGGTGCGCGAAAGGGTGACGGACGGACCGCGGACGCCCTTCGCCACCCGGACGACGTACGTGCGCAGCCGCAGGCCGTGCGTGTAGTCCTCGCCCGGCACCTGCTCCTGCTTGGGCAGGATGGCCTCCAGCTTGTCGTCCAGCTTCACCAGGACGTTCTGCGGGTCCTTGCCCTGCTGCACCACACCGGCGACGACGTCGCCCTCGCGGCGCGCGTACTCGCCGAAGGTCACGTCGTTCTCGGCGTCCCGCAGCCGCTGCTGGATGACCTGGCGGGCGGTACTCGCCGCGATCCGGCCGAAGTCCGACGGGGTGTCGTCGAAGTCCTTGGGCTCCTGGCCCTCCTCCAGGTCGGAGGGGTCCTCCTTCGCCCACACCGTCACGTGGCCGGTGGCCCGGTTCAGCTCCACGCGCGCGTGACGGCGGGCGTCGGGGGTGCGGTGGTACGCGATGAGGAGGGCCGATTCGATCGCCTCGACCAGCATCTCGAAGGAGATTTCCTTCTCCTGTGCCAAGCCCTTCAGGAGCTTCACGTCGATGTCCACGGCTACGCCTCCTCTTCCTTCTTGTCCTTGCGGTTGAACTCGATCTCGACACGCGCCTTGGCGATCTCGGCGAACTCGACGCGGCGGGCGGTGGGCTTGCGCCCCTTCACGCCGGGAACCTCCGTGTCGATGCCGTCCTCGTCCACGGCGAGGATCCGGGTCACCAGGTCCCCGCCCTCGACGAGCTGGAGCTTCGCCAGCCGGCCGGTGGCCCGCACGTAGTGGCGGTGCTCGGTCAGGGGGCGGTCGGCGCCGGGGGAACTGACTTCGAGGACGTACTCGCCCTCGCCCATCGCGTCGGTCTCGTCGAGCTTCTCGGAGATCGCGCGGCTCAGCTCGGCACAGGCGTCCAGCTCCACGCCCTCGTCCGAGTCGACGACGATCCGCAGCAGTCCGCGGCGGCCGGCCCGGGACGTCTCGATCTCTTCCAGATCCAGGCCCTTGGCGGCGACGAGCGGCTCCACGAGTCCGCGCAGCCTGTCGCTCTGGGTGGTGCTCATCCGGGTGACTCCTCGGCCGCGTGTGCTGTTGTGGGTTCGTCGCGTGTCAGACCAAAGGGTATCCGGTCCCGGAGGGTGTTGCCGTCCACCGCCCCGGAGCCCGCGGGTACGCTCGCCTGCGGTGATCTCGGCGATCTTCGACGACGGACGGCAGACGGGGAGAGAAGACGTGCGGACGACGGGCAGACGCGGACTCCTCGTGGCGGGAGCTGCGGCGGGAGCGACGGTCCTCACAGCCTGCACCTCGACGGGCGGTGGCCCCCGGCGGCCGAGCGCCGCCGAGCTGGAGGCCGAACGGGTGGCGCGCGCCGAAGCCGCCCTGCGGCTGCGGTCGGTGACCACCGCGCACGCGCTGCTGGAACGTTACGACGCCACGCTGGCCGCACACCCGGCGCTGACGGCCCGACTCGCCCCGCTGCGCGGTGCGGTGGTGGCGCACGCCGAGGTCCTGGGCGAGGGGGGTGCGACGCCGCCGCCCGCGCCGCCCACTCCGCCCGCGCCGCCCACGCCGCCCACGCCGCCCACGCCGCCCACGCCGGCAGCAGACCCGTCGACCGCCACCGCCACCGGGAAGCCCACGGCCTCCGGCACGCCCGTTCGGGTGGCGACCGACCCCCGGGCCGCCCTGCAGGAACTCGCCGCCGCCGAGCGCGCCGCTTCGGACGGGCACGCAGCCGCGCTGCTCGCCGCCCCTCCCGAGTACGCACGGCTCCTCGCCTCGGTCGCGGCGTCGGGCGCCGTGCACGCCTATCTGCTGACCGAAGGAGCCCGGGCATGAGCGCCCTCGACGCCACCCAGGCCGCGCTGGCCGCCGAGCACGCCGCGGTGTACGGCTACGGCGTCGTCGGCGGGCGGCTGGGAGCGGAGCGGCACGCCGAAGCCACCGCCGCCCACACGGCCCACCGGGCGCGCCGGGACGCGCTGCGCCGTACCGTGCGGGACCTCGGCGGGACGCCGGTGGTGGCCGAGGCCGCGTACGCGCTGCCGTTCCGGGTCGCGGACGCGGCCGACGCGGCACGACTCGCCGCCGTCCTGGAAGACCGGGTGGCCGGGGTGTATTCCGATCTCGTGCGGGCCACCGAGGGCCGCGCGCGGGGCGAGGCCGCCGCCGCGCTCCGGGAGGCGGCGGTACGCGCGGTCCGCTGGCGCGGCAGCGACGTAACCTTTCCTGGGCTCGCCGAGCGCGCCTAGTCCCGCACCGACCGAAGGAACAACGCACGCATGGGTTTCGAACCGCCGCAGCGACTGCTCAGGACGCTCGGCGAGACGTACGGGGACGCCACGGCGGCCGAGTGGCTCGGAAAGCTGCCCGCGCTCGCTGATCAGGTGCTCGACCACGCCTCCCTGGACGGCGAACGGGTGATGGCTCCCGGCGGACGGAGCAGCCTGGTCGTGCTCGTCCGGCGCCCCGACGGCTCCCCCGCCGCGTTGAAGCTCGCGCCGCCGTTCGCCCGACCGGACCTGGAACGGGACGCGCTGGCGCACTGGGACGGCTGGGGCGCGGTGCGGCTCCTCGACGAGGCGGGTGAGGGCGCGCTCCTCCTCGAACGGCTGCACCCCGAGGTGTCCCTGCGGTCCCTGCCGGAGGCGAAGGCGCTCCTGGAGGCCGCCGGCACCGTCCGGAGGCTGTGGGTCGAGCCGCCGGCGTCGCACGGCTTCGAGACCGTGGCGGACCGGACGGCCCGGCAGGCCGAGGCCATGGGCCCCCACCTCTCCGGGGCGACGACCGGCGAACTGACGGCGGCGGCGCTCGCGGCGCGCGAGGAGCTGGTGGCGGCCGACGCCGAGGCCGTCCTGCTGCACGGGAACTTCCGGCAGGGCAAGGTGCTCGCCGGCGACCGGGCGCCCTGGCTGGCCGTCGGCCCCGAGCCGCTGGTCGGCGAGCGGGCCTACGACCTCGCCCGGCTCGTCCGGGACCGGGTCGAGGACCTGGTGGCCGCTTCCTCGGGCGCCTCGGCGGCCCGGCGGCGGGTCAACAAGCTGGCGGACTCGCTGGACGTGGACCGTGAGCGACTGCGCGGCTGGACCCTGTTCCGCGCCGTCGAATCGGGGACGAGGGCGCTGACGGCGGGGCGGCGACAGGATGCCGAGCTGCTCCTGGAGTTCGCGGGCTGGCTTTAGGGAATACCCTTTTTGTACCGTTCGGCTCGATTCCAGGGGGCCGTGATGATCCAAGAGCTGCTGATGGTGGCGGCCGGCGTGGGCGCGGCGGCCGTGGTGTACGCGGGTGCGGCGGCACGGATCGTGAAGCAGTACGAGCGCGGCGTGGTCTTCCGCTTCGGTCGGCTGCGCGACGACGTCCGCCCACCGGGGTTCACGATGATCGTGCCGATCGTGGACACCCTGCACAAGGTGAACATGCAGATCGTCACGATGCCGGTGCCCGCGCAGGAGGGCATCACGCGGGACAACGTGACGGTGCGGGTCGACGCGGTCGTCTACTTCAAGGTCGTCGACCCCGCGGACGCGGTGGTCCGGGTCGAGGACTACAAGTTCGCGGTCTCGCAGATGGCACAGACCTCGCTGCGGTCCATCATCGGCAAGAGCGACCTGGACGACCTGCTCTCGAACCGGGAGAAGCTCAACCAGGGCCTGGAGCTGATGCTCGACAGTCCGGCGATGGGCTGGGGCGTCGCGATCGACCGGGTCGAGATCAAGGACGTGTCGCTGCCGGAAACCATGAAGCGCTCGATGGCCCGGCAGGCGGAGGCCGACCGCGAACGACGGGCCCGGGTGATCAACGCGGACGCGGAGCTCCAGGCATCGAAGAAGCTGGCGGAGGCGGCGGGGGTGATGTCGGCGCAGCCGGCCGCGCTGCAGCTGCGGCTGCTGCAGACGGTGATGGCCGTGTCCGCCGAGAAGAACTCGACGCTGGTCCTGCCGATCCCGGTGGAGCTGCTGCGCTTCCTGGAGCGCGCGGCCCCCGGGGTGGCGGGTGAGGAGGCGGTCACGCCGGCGCCGCCGCTGAGCGAGGCGTACTTGCGGGGCCGGGCGGCGGCGGAGGAGGCGATCGAAGACCTGACGGGGACGTCGGTGGAACCGGCTCCCCGGGAGGACGGCACCTGAGCCCCGCCCGGCCGGGCCGGCCCGGGACCGTTCCGGACCGGCGGGCCACGGGTGGGTACGGGTGCCGCCCCGCGCACACGGGGGCGGACGGAGGGGGGCGCCGCCCGGCGGGGTGGCGCCCCCTCCTTTCACGCGGTCAGACGGGCGAGGGCCTCGTCGACCGGAAGCTCCTCGCGCTCCCCCGTCCGGCGGTCCTTCAGCTCCACCACGCCTTCGCCCGAGCGGCGACCCGCGACGAGGATCTTCGGGACGCCCATCAGCTCGGCATCGGTGAACTTGACGCCCGGGGAGACCCCCGCGCGGTCGTCGACCAGGACGCGGAGGCCGGCGGCGGCCAGCTTGTCCGAGAGCTCCAGGGCCAGCTCGATCTGGAGGGCCTTGCCGGCGGCGACGACGTGGACGTCCGCGGGGGCGACCTCAGCGGGCCAGCACAGGCCCTTCTCGTCGGCGGTCTGCTCGGCGAGGGCCGCGACCGCGCGGGAGACGCCGATGCCGTACGAGCCCATGGTCACCCGGACCGGCTTGCCGTTCTGGCCGAGGACGTCGAGCTTGAGGGCGTCGGCGTACTTGCGGCCCAGCTGGAAGATGTGACCGATCTCGATCGCGCGGTCCAGCTTGAGGCCGGTGCCGCACTCGGGGCAGGGGTCGCCCTCCTGGACGACGACGACGTCGACGTACTCGTCGACCTCGAAGTCACGGCCCGCGACCACGTTCTTGGCGTGCATCCCGTCCTTGTTGGCACCCGTGATCCAGGCGGTACCGGGGGCCACCCGCGGGTCGGCGAGGTACTTCACCTTCTCCAGCCCCTGCGGGCCGACGTAGCCGCGGACCAGGTCCGCACGCTCGGCGAAGTCCGTCTCCGTCACCATCTCCACGGTCGCCGGGGCGAAGTGCGCCTCGACCTTGTCCAGGTCGACCTCGCGGTCTCCGGGGACACCGACCGCGACGATCTCGCCGTCGACCTTCACCAGGAGGTTCTTGAGGGTCGCGGAGGCGGGCACGCCCAGGGAGGCCGCGAGGGTCTCGATCGTCGGGGTGTCCGGGGTGGGGATCTCCTCGGCAGCCGCGACGGCGGAGCCGTCCACCGCCTTCAGCCCGTACGCGACGGCCTCGGTGTTGGCCGCGAAGTCGCAGTTCGGGCAGTCGGCGAAGGTGTCCTCGCCGGCCTCGGCCGGGGCGAGGAACTCCTCGGACTTCGATCCGCCCATGGCGCCCGCGGTGGCGGCACAGATGCGGTAGTCGAGGCCGAGGCGCTCGAAGACGCGCTGGTAGGCCTGGCGGTGCAGGGCGTAGGAGTGGGCGAGGCCCTCGTCCTCGGTGTCGAAGGAGTAGGAGTCCTTCATCAGGAACTCCCGGCCGCGCAGGATGCCGGCGCGGGGACGGGCCTCGTCGCGGAACTTGGTCTGGATCTGGTAGAGGATCACCGGCAGGTCCTTGTAGGACGAGCACTGGTCCTTCACCAGGAGCGTGAAGATCTCCTCGTGGGTGGGGCCGAGGAGGTAGTCGCCGCCCTTGCGGTCCTGGAGCCGGAAGAGTTCGGCGCCGTACTCGTCCCAACGGCCGGTGGCCTCGTAGGGCTCGCGGGGCAGCAGCGCGGGGAGGGAGACCTCCTGGGCGCCGATGGCGTCCATCTCCTCGCGGACGATCCGCTCGACGTTGGCCAGGACCTTCTTGCCGAGGGGCAGCCAGCTCCAGATGCCGGCGGCGGTGCGTCGGACGTAGCCGGCGCGGACGAGGAGCTTGTGGCTGAGGACCTCGGCGTCCGCCGGGTCGTCGCGCAGCGTCTTCGCCATCAACTGGGACATGCGCTGGACCGGTGCGTTGGCCATGGTTCTCGTACTCCTGCCGGGCTGGTGGTCCCCCGCTCAAACGCGGCCGAGCGTGGGGGAGGTGATGGCTAGGAGGTTAGCCGGGGGGCACCGGCGACGAGAAATCAGTTCCGGCGCTTGAGCGGCAGCGGGGCGCCCATGACCGCGTACGGGCGGGTGGCGCTGGGGAAGTGGACCTGCCGGGCCAGGTCGACGTAGCCGAGGGACCGGTAGAGGCGGCGGGCCGGGCTTTCGGTGTCGATCGCGGAGAGGATCGAACGCGGCTCGGCGGCGCCGTCGGTGAGCGTGGTGATCAGCGAACGGCCCAGGCCCCGGCCCTGGAAGGCGGGGTGGACGTGGAGCTCGGTGATGGCGAAGGAGTCGTCGAGCCAGTCGGCGGTGCCGGTGGCCCTCAGGTACGTCTCGACCACGGTGGACCACCAGTGGGTGCGGTCGTTCGGCATCCCGTACACGAAGCCGACGAGCCGTCCCTCGGGCGTGGTGGCCCCGAGGGCGCGGGCGCCGGGGCTGAGGAGGTGGCGCAGCACGATGTGGCGGCGCACGGCGACCTCGTCGTCGTCCAGGCCGAAGGCGACCGCCTGCACGGCGAGGGCCTCGTCCACCCGGGCGGCGAGATTGACCGGTCCGATCGCGACCTCTGCGTCATCCATGCGGCGCACCCTACAAGCGCCCGGGGCCTCAGAACAGCACGCTCATGAAGGCGCCGGTCTCGCGGAAGCCGACGCGGCGGTACGCGGCCCTCGCCGGGGTGTTGAAGTCGTTGACGTACAGGCTGACGACGGGGGCGACATCGGCCAGGGCGTACTGGACGACGGCGGCCATGCCGGTCTCGGAGAGGCCCTTGCCGCGGTGTTCGGGGGCGACCCAGACGCCCTGGATCTGGCAGGCCTGGTGGGTGGCGGCACCGATCTCGGCCTTGAAGACGACCTTGCCGTCCTCGATGCGGGCGAAGGAACGGCCGGCGCCGACGAGCTCGGCGACCCGGGCCTGGTAGAGCAGGCCGCCGTCGTTGGCGAGCGGGGAGACGCCGACCTCCTCGGTGAACATGGCGACGCAGGCGGGCATGATCACCTCCATCTCGTCCTTGCGGACGCGGCGGACCAGCGGATCGGGCGCGACCGTGTCGGAGGGCTCCTCGGTGACCATCAACGGCTGATGGGCACGGACGTCCCTGGCCGGGCCCCAGCCGGGCTCCAGGAGCCGCCACAGCGCGGCGGTGGGCTCGGCGGGGCCCACGATCGAGGAGCACCGCCGACCGATCCTGCGGGCCCGGTCGGCGAAGGCGCGGACGGCCTCGGGGGTGGCGCAGATGGGGACGAGGTTGGCACCGGAGTAGCACAGCGAGCGCAGTCTGCCCTCGGTGTACCAGCCCCACATCTCGCCGCCGAGGCGCCAGGGATCGAGTCCCGCGGCCCGGACGCGAGCGGCGACGAAGGCGTTCTCGACGGGGGCGCTCTCCAGGACGGCGAGCGCGGCACCGAGGTCGGCGGGTTCGAGGACCCGCGTGGTGGTCTCTGTCAGCACGAGGGGGCCTCACGGTACGGATCTGCTGGTCTCCGCACTGTACCCCCGTGGCACCGGGCGGGGCCCGTCATGCCGAGGAGGCCCCTCCACCGGGTGGGGCGGAGGGGCCTCGTGCGGGGTTCCGGAAGGGTCAGCCGGCGACGGCGACCGTCGGCTCGCCGCTGACGACGCCGTCCTTCTCCATCTGCTCGGCGATCTTGAGCGCCTCTTCGATGAGGGTCTCGACGATCTTCGACTCGGGAACGGTCTTGATCACCTCGCCCTTGACGAAGATCTGGCCCTTGCCGTTGCCGGAGGCGACGCCGAGGTCGGCCTCGCGGGCCTCGCCGGGGCCGTTGACGACGCAGCCCATGACGGCGACGCGCAGCGGGACGGTCATGCCGTCGAGGCCGGCGGTGACCTCCTCGGCGAGCTTGTAGACGTCGACCTGGGCGCGTCCGCAGGACGGGCAGGAAACGATCTCCAGGCGGCGCTGGCGCAGGTTCAGCGACTCCAGGATCTGGATGCCGACCTTGATCTCCTCGGCCGGCGGCGCGGAGAGCGAGACCCGGATGGTGTCGCCGATGCCCTGGGAGAGCAGGGCGCCGAAGGCGACGGCCGACTTGATGGTGCCCTGGAAGGCGGGGCCCGCCTCGGTGACGCCGAGGTGGAGCGGGTAGTCACACTGGGCGGCGAGCTGGCGGTACGCCTCCACCATGACGACCGGGTCGTTGTGCTTGACCGAGATCTTGATGTCGCGGAAGCCGTGCTCCTCGAAGAGGGACGCCTCCCAGAGCGCGGATTCGACGAGCGCCTCGGGGGTGGCCTTGCCGTACTTCTTCAGGAGCCGGGCGTCGAGCGAGCCGGCGTTGACCCCGATCCGGATCGGGGTGCCGGCGTCGGAGGCCGCCTTGGCGATCTCCTTGACCTTGTCGTCGAACTGCTTGATGTTGCCCGGGTTGACGCGGACGGCCGCGCAGCCGGCTTCGATCGCGGCGAAGACGTACTTCGGCTGGAAGTGGATGTCGGCGATGACCGGAATGGAGGACTTCCGGGCGATCGTGGCGAGCGCGTCGGCATCGTCCTGGGTGGGGCAGGCCACCCGGACGATCTGGCAGCCGGAGGCGGTGAGCTCGGCGATCTGTTGGAGCGTGGCGCCGATGTCGGAGGTGCGGGTCGTCGTCATCGACTGCACGGAGACGGGGGCGTCACCGCCGACGGCCACGCTGCCGACCTGGATCTGGCGGCTCTTGCGCCGCTCGGCGAGCCGGGTCGGAACGGTCGGGATACCGAGAGAAATCGCGGTCATCTGAAGTGCAACCTCAAGGTTGTGCGTCGGCGGGCTCAGGTCTCCGAGGTTACCGCCCCGGGGGCGGAGGGCCGGACACCACCGGGTCCGGCCCTCCTGGGGATCACGTGATCTTCACCGGGTTGACGATGTCGGCGGCGAGGACGAGCAGCGTGAAGCAGACGAAGACGCCGGCCACCACGTAGGCGGCGGGCATCAGCTTGGCCACGTCGAACGGGCCCGGGTCCGGGCGCTTGAAGATCCGCGCCGCGTGCCGGCGGAGGGACTCCCACAGGGCGCCCGCGATGTGGCCGCCGTCGAGCGGCAGCAGCGGGAGCATGTTGAACAGGAAGAGCGAGACGTTGAACATGACCAGCAGGTTCATGAACATCACGAGGATCGTCGTCGGCGGTGCCTCGACGGTCAGCAGTTCGCCGGTGATGCGGGCGGCGCCGACGACGCCGACCGGGGAGTCCTCGGCCCGCTCGCCGTCGCCGAAGGTGGCGTCCCACAGGCCGGGGATCTTGCCCGGGAGGGCGATGACCGAGTGGACGCCGTTCTCCAGGAGGCTGGTCATCCGCTCGGAGGTCTCGCTGAAGGTCAGGGGTGCGACCTCGGACGTCGGTTGGAAGCCGAGGTAGCCGGCGTCGACGTACTGGACCGGTCGGACCACGTTGCCGTCCGCGTCCTTCTTCTCGACCTTGTTGACGACCAGACTGGGGTGCAGGTCGAGCCGCTGCCCGTCCCGCTCCACGGTGAGGGTGGCGGGGCCGATGGTGGCGCGGATGCGATCGGAGAGCGCGTCCCAGTCGGCGACCGGACGTCCGTTCAGGGCGAGGATGCGGTCCCCGTCCTTGAGCCCCGCCGCGTACGCGGGCGAGACCTGGTCGCCCGCCTGGCACTCGTTGCGCTTCTCGCTCTGCTTGATGACGCACTTCTGGACGCCGGCCACCTGGGTCGTCGGGCCCTCGATGCCGAGCGTCATCATCGAGCCGAAGAACAGCGCCGCCGCCAGGACCAGGTTCATGAAGGGACCGGCGAACATCACGATCACGCGCTTCCACGGCTTGCGCGTGTAGAAGAGCCGCGTCTCGTCGCCGGGCTGGAGCTCCTCGTACGAGGCCTCCCGGGCGTCTTCGATCATGGAGCGCCAGGGCGAGGTGGAGCGGGCTTCGATCCTGCCGTCGTCGCCGGGCGGGAACATGCCGATCATGCGGATGTAGCCGCCGGCCGGAATGGCCTTGATGCCGTACTCGGTCTCGCCGCGCTTCTTCGACCAGATCGTGGGGCCGAAGCCGACCATGTACTGCGGCACCCGGATGCCGAAGAGCTTGGCGGTGGAGAGGTGGCCCAGCTCGTGCCACGCGATGGAGACGAGGAGCCCCAGCGCGAACAGCAGGATGCCCAGGGCGTACAGGAGCATTTCGGTCATGCGCGGGCCTCCGCTGTTGCCTTCGCTGCGAGCTCTCGGGCCCGGGCCCGGGCCCAGGTCTCCGCTTCGAGGACGTCCGACACCGTGAGCGAGGTTCCCCGTGTGGGCTGTCCGTGCTCGGTGACGACCGCTGTGACCGTATCCATGATTCCGTTGAACGGCAGCCGTCCGGCGAGAAACGCCTCGACGCACTCCTCGTTCGCGGCGTTGAAGACGGCGGGGGCGGTGCCGCCCAGCTCGCCCACGTGCCGGGCCAGGCCGACGGACGGGAAGGCCTCGGTGTCGAGCGGGAAGAACTCCCAGCTGGACGCCTCGGTCCAGTCGAAGGCGGGGGCCGCGTCCGGGACGCGCTCGGGCCAGCCGATGCCGATGGCGATCGGGCCGCGCATGTCCGGAGGGGTGGCCTGGGCGAGCGTCGAACCGTCCGTGAACTCGACCATCGAGTGGACGTACGACTGCGGGTGGACGACGACCTCGATGCGGTCGAACGGGATGTCGTAGAGCAGATGGGCCTCGATGACCTCCAGGCCCTTGTTCACCAGGGTCGCGCTGTTGACCGTGATGACGGGGCCCATGGCCCAGGTCGGGTGGGCGAGGGCGTCCTCGCGGGTGACGTGGGCCAGCTCTTCGCGGGTACGGCCGCGGAAGGGGCCGCCGGACGCGGTGACGACCAGCTTGCGGACGTCGGCGCGGGTGCCGGCGGCGAGCGCCTGGAAGAGGGCCGCGTGCTCGGAGTCGACCGGAATGATCTGACCGGGCTTGGCGAGCTCCTTCACGAGGGGGCCGCCGACGATCAGCGACTCCTTGTTCGCGAGGGCCAGGGTGCGGCCCGCTTCGAGGGCGGCGAGGGTGGGGGCGAGGCCGATGGAGCCGGTGATGCCGTTGAGGACGGTGTGGCACGGGGAGGCGGCCAGCCGGGTGGCGGCGTCGGGGCCCGCCAGCAGCTCGGGGAGCGGCTCGGAGCCGTACAGCGCCCGCAGCGCCTCGCGCAGCTCGGGAAGCACCTCCTCGCGCGCCACGGCGACCGCGGCGACCTTCAGCCGGTGCGCCTGCTCGGCGAGCAGTCCGACCCGGCCGCCGGAAGCGGCCAGGGCGGTGACCCGGAAGCGGTCGGGGTTGCGCAGCACCAGGTCGATGGCCTGGGTGCCGATGGACCCGGTCGATCCGAGGACGACGACGTCCCGGCGTCCTTCGGACACGTCGAAGGCGATGTGCGGGTCGGCAAGAGGAGAGGGGCGGTCGCTCATGCCCCCCATTCTCACCGCAAACCCCGTGCCGTCTTCACGGGGTGCGGACGAACGCGTCGAACACCCGGTGGAAGTCGGGGAAGGTCTTCTTCACGCAGCCGGGGTCGTCGAAGGTGATGCCGGGCGTGCGCAGCGCCGTGACCGCGAAGGACATCACGATCCGGTGGTCGCCGTGGGTGGCGATCTCGACGGGCCCGGTCGGGGTGCCGGGGTGGATCTCGATCCAGTCGGGGCCGGTGCGGACGGTGATGCCCAGGCGCCGGAGGTTCTCGGCGCAGGCGTCGAGCCGGTCGCACTCCTTGACCCGGGTGTTGGCGACGTCCTCGATGCGGACCGGGCCGTCGGCGAAGGGGGCGATCGCGGCGAGGGTCGGCATGGTGTCGGAGATGTCCCGCATGTTGACCGTGAGGCCGCGCAGGGTGCCGGTGGAGCGGACGGTGGTGCCGGTGGCGGTGGTCTCGACCTCGGCGCCCATGCGGCGCAGCACGTCGACGAAGGCCAGGTCTCCCTGGAGGGCTCCGGTGCCGAGGCCGGGGACCGTGACGGAGCGCCCCGGTTCGAGGGCCGCGGCGGCGAAGAAGTAGCTGGCGGTGGAGGCGTCGGGCTCGATCCCGTAGGTGTGCGCGCGGTAGCCGGTGGGGGCGACGCGGTAGGTCCGTCCGTCCCGGGTGACCTCGGCCCCGAAGGACCGCATCATCGCGAGGGTGATCTCGACGTACGGCTCCGAGACCAGGTCGGTGACGGTGATGTCGAGGCCCTCCGCGGTGAGCGGCCCCAGCATGAGCAGGGCGGTCAGGTACTGGGAGGACTGTCCGGCGTCGAGGGTGAGCGAGCCGCCCTTCACCCCGTCGGCGTGGACGGCGAGCGGGTGGTGGCCGTCCTTCTCGCCGTGCCGGAGGTCCACGCCGAGCTCGCGCAGGGCGGTGCTGAGCGGGCCGAGGGGACGGCGGCGCATCTGGGCGGAGGCGTCGAAGTGGTAGGTGCCGTGGCCGGCGGCCACCAGGGTGGGCAGGAAGCGGGCGGTGGTGGCGCCGTCCCGGCAGTAGACCTCGGCACCGTCCGTGCCGGGACCGGCGGGACGGCCCTCGATGTGCCAGGCGTCGGGCTCCCGCCGGACGGCGTAGCCGAGGGAGGCGAGGCCTTCGGCGAAGCCCTCGGTGTCGTCGGAAGCGAGTGGGCGTACGAGGGTCGTGGTGCCTTCGGCCGCTGCGGCGAGGAAGAGCGCCCGAGCGGTGACGGACTTGGAGCCGGGAATGTCGATGACGGTCACGGCCCCATCCTGCCGGTTCGTTCGGCTGTGCGAGCCGGCGGTCCGGCACATGGACGGAGCCGCCCGCATCGCGGCGCGTCCGGTCCGGTGCGGGGAC
>NZ_JBHYMF010000139.1:0-18713 GCF_042742855.1 Streptomyces sp. NPDC058877
CCCCGACCCGGACTGCGGAAGACCGGCGTCGTCGTCCTCCGGAACCTGGGGTGGCCTCGGCCCCGTGCCGAGGTGCGGCGCGCCCGCGCCGCCCCGGCCGGATCGGTCAGGCGCTGCTCGGCCCGGACGTCGCGGCGGCGAGTGTCGTGGCCGACGTCCGGTGCAGGCTCAGCATCCAGAGGAACAGCGCCACTGCCGAAGTCGCGAGGAGCCACCACAGACCGGCGGGCGCACGGGTGAGGAAGAAGGTCACCAGCAACGGCACGATGGCGAGTGAGAGGCCGACCAGCACCTGGTTGAAGGCCTGGTAGACCCCGAGTTCATGCTCCGGAGCGAGTTTCACGAGCAGGACCGACAGCGCCTGGGTGGCCAGGATCTCCCCCAGCGTGTAGATGGTCACTCCCAGCAGCAGCAGGGGCAGCAGCGCCGCGAAGGAGAACAGCCCCGCCAGGCCGAGCACCACCAGCAGGGCGGCGTGCAGCACGCTTCCCACGGCGATGACCCGTATCGGTGCCCGACCCTCGATGCGTGCGGTGACGGGGAGTTGGAACGCCGCCATCATCGCGGTGTTCACCGCGAAGACCAGCCCCACCGTCCAGGAGGGCGTGTGCAACTCCTCGATCAGATAGACCGGGAGCCCCGCTTCGGTGGCGACGATGATCGTGATCAGGAGGAAACTCGCCAACGCCACCCGCAGGAAGGGCCCGTTGCGCCATGGACGGCCCGTCCCGGCGGGCTTCCTGGGGCCGGCCGGGCGCACGGACGCGAGCGGCAGGTACAGCAGCGCAGCGAGGGCGAAGCTGCCGGCGTTCAGCAGGCCCATCGCGGTGTAGCCCGCGCCGTCGCCGGTTCCCACGAACGCGAGCCCTGCCAGCAGGCCGCCCAGGCCCATGCCCAGGTTGAACGAGACCCGGGTCAGGGCGAGCCAGAGGCTGACCTCTTCCTCGGGTGCGGTACCGGCGGCCAGCACCGGCATGGAGATCTGCTCGGTGCGTTGGGCCACGGCCGCGACGACCGCGAGGGCGACGAAGGTCACGACGTTGTGGATGAACAGGTATCCCACGAAGACGCCGGCCCGGACGAGCGCGGCGACGATCAGCATGGTCCTGGGACCCCAGCGGTCCACCAGCCGTCCGACCAGGAAGACGGCGGGCAGGGCGATCAGCGTGGCCACCGTCAGGCCGGCTCCCACGGTGGTGAGCGAGAGGTCGGTGACCGCGACGAAGAACAACAGCTGGTAGGGGTAGAAGAACCCGGTGCCGATCGCGTTGACCAGGGCGGCCGTGCCGAACCAGCCCACCCCCTTGCCCCGGGGTATCGCGGAGGCGCGTCGCTTCGGCCCGGCATCCGAAGCGGGCACCCGTGCACCGTCGTCGGTCCTGCGCTCGGTGCTCACAGCAGATCTCCTCCGGAGAACGACGACGAGTGCTGTGCGGACAGCGCCATGTGCAGGGCGGGCTGACTCGACGTCGTGCGGGGCATGAGTCGACTGTCCTGACGGAGGATCGCCTGGGCCAGCGTGCGCAGCCCGGGGCCGGGGTCGATGCCGAGTTCGTCGGCGAGGGTCTGGCGCACCCCGTGGAAGACCTCCAGGGCGTCCGCCTGGCGGCCCGAACGGTAGAGCGCCAGCATGAGGTCGGCGTGGAGACCCTCCCGCAGGGGGTAGTGGTCGACCAGTTCGAACAACTCCGGGATGACCTCCTCGTGCCGGCCGAGCTGCAGTTCGAGGGAGGCCTGGTACTGCACCGCCACGATGTGTTCTTCCTCGAGGCGGGTGGACCAGCTGCGCAGCCCCTGGTGCGTGATGTCCGCCAGGGCGGGACCGCGCCACAGTTCGTGGGCGGAGCGCACGAGCCGTGCGGCTTCGTCGAGTTGGCCTCGCCGGTGCATGGTGCGGGCGTCCGCTACCTTCGCGCGGTAGCTCGCCAGGTCGACCGCGCACAGGTCGCCGTTGAGCCGGTAGCCGGTGGCGCACGACTGCACGGCCTCCGCCGGCCCTCCGGCATTGACGAGGGTCGTCCGGAGCATCCAGATCCCGGTCTGGATCTGCCCCATGGCGGTCCGGGGCAGCTTGTCGTACCAGACGGCCTTGATCAGGTGGTCAGTGGCCACGACGCGTCCCGACTGGAGTGCCAGGGCGGCCAGGATCCCCCGCTGACGGTGGCCCGGAACGGTCACGCGCGCTGACCCGACCCTTACTTCGAGCGGGCCCAGCACGGCGATGTGAACGGGCCTGGATCTTCCGTCTTTGTCATCTTCAGTCATTTTTGGCCCCTTCGCATGATGACGCGCGTCGACTTGTGGTCGAACTGTGCGTGAGAAGTAGACGGAAGGCGTAAGGGGTGTGTCAATGGAGGCCTCTGGCAGCCAATTCTTTGGCTGGTTTCGGTTAGGGGGCCGGGTTCGACCGCGGAGTGCCGGAGTGTCGGCGGGAGGCGCGCGACGGTCGATCCGCGGCGCGGGCGCCGGCGACACCGAGGGGTCGGCGCCCGCCGGATCCGCGCCGCGCCGTGGTGGTGAACGCGCGGTGCGCGCGGGGTCGTCGGCGTGCTTGCGCAACCTCCTGCGCCCCCGTTCCGAAGGGGGAGGTCCGCGCGGTATTTCCATGCGGTCGACCGGTGGCCGTGCGGAGCGGGGGAGGCCGGGCGGTGGTTCCGGTTCGCTTCAGGAAACGGTGGTGCGTGCCGCGGAGGTGCGTGCCGAGGGTCGAGGGCCGCTGGAAGGGTGCATCGGCGGGTTCTGGTGCGTGGGGTGCTGCGGGACCGGCTCCGCGCACCCTTCGGCGACGCGCCGCTTGCTGCCGTGGTGATCTCTGTGACTCTCATGCCTGACAGGCAAATGAAGTGAGGGCCAGCATGTTTTCAGCCAAACGATGTGATGGCTGGAGAGTGAAAACGGATCTTCTTTGTGGGGGTATGGCGCGAAAGTCGCGAAAGCGCTCGGTTCCTATGGGTGCACTGTGAGTGGGCTTGGCGCATCGAGATGTGCCCAGGTGGGCGCGGTTCGACGGAAGGGCCTGGTCATGTCGATGTACGTCCCGATTTGCAGAACTGTGGTGCACTCGGATCGCCCTCCGATCCAAATGACCGGAAACCATAGCCACTGCAAGCGCTCTGTGTACCTTCTCGATCACGTGAAGTCACCGAGGAGGGTGTATGTGGCGGCGACGGCAGATGCTCCTCGGGGGCGCCGCGGCGATCGGCTCATGGGGGCTGGTGAAGCGGTTCGAGCCGAGGCGCGCCGCCCTGGACGTCCGGCGTCCTCCGCTGGACGGGCTGTTCCTCCAGTGGCTCGGCGTCTCGGGCTGGGAACTCCGTTTCGGGTCGGCCAGGTTGCTCTTCGACCCCTATGTGAGCCGCATGCCCTTCCAGGCGTCCGACGGGTCCCTCGACCCGACGCTCCCCCTGCGGTGGGACCGGAAGGCCGTCGCCTCCGTGGCGGAGCGGAACCTTTCCGGCCCTCCTGCCCTGATCCTGGTCAGCCACGGACACTTCGACCACCTTGCCGACGTGCCCCGGTTCCTTGCCCATCCGGACTGGGCCGGGCACCGGATCCGCACCCTGTGCGACGAGACCTCCCACCATCTGCTCACGGCCATGGGGGCCCCGGACCACCGACTGTCCGATGTGATCCGGGTCCGGGGCGGGGAGCACCTCCGGTTCCCCGGCTTCACGGTGGAGGTGCTGCGGAGCCTGCACAGCCAGTTCAGCGACCACGGCTACTTCGCGCCCGGGACCCACATCAGCCCGCCCCGCACGCCGCGGACGATCGGAGAGCTGACCGAGGGCCTGACCCTGGCCTACGTGG
The DNA here is from genome assembly GCF_042742855.1 of Streptomyces sp. NPDC058877. Classification (NCBI taxonomy): domain Bacteria; kingdom Bacillati; phylum Actinomycetota; class Actinomycetes; order Kitasatosporales; family Streptomycetaceae; genus Streptomyces; species Streptomyces sp. NPDC058877. The sequence goes on from NZ_JBHYMF010000139.1 coordinate 3,808, forward strand.
TGTCCTTCGACGGCGGGCCGTCGGTCTATCTCTCCGGCACGAGCAATCTCGCCGAGCGGGAACTCACCGGTCTGCGCCCGGACGTCGCCGTCGTCGGCATGACCTCGCACAGTGCCGTGCACCGGTACCTGGACCGCCTGCAGAGCGCGCTCGGCGATCCGGCGGTGCTGTTGCCGAGTCACCACGACGACATGGTCTCCCCGCTCCCGGAGCCGGGAGGAGCGCAGCGAAGCGCCACGAGCGCCGGCCGGTCGCCGGCCGCCGTCGCCCTGGAAGAAGCGGTGGCCGCTCGCGGTGCGCACGGAACGAGGGTCGTCGACCCCGCCCCGTTGCAACCGTTCGACCTGACCGGCCCCGACGGGGGCTGACGGGAGGGCGGCGTTCCGCCGCTGCGACCGGGTGATCCTGCGGGAGTCGGCCGCTCGGAAGCCCCTCTGTCCCGCCCGCCGTCGGACCGGTCTCCTCCGTGCCCGGATGAGGGACGCCACCGCCGAGGAGCCGTACCCCTTCTCCGTCCCGTCTGCAGGGAAGCGCCGAAAGCGGGAAAGTCCCCGAAGGCAGGTAAGTCCCGAAGCCCCGGAAGCCCCGAAGGCGGGGGAGCGTCGTGGAGCGGCTCTTGCCGTTCTCTCCGCCCGCTCTCCCTTCGCCCGGGTCCCGGTGCCATGTGTCGCTTGGCGCAAGCCCGTGACCTGCGTGAACGTCGGGAAAGTCGCCGCCTGCCCGCTCTCGGGAACGTTGCGGGCCACGGACGGGACGCATAGCTTCGCCTCGTCCTGACGCGTCCCCTTCCCACGGCGCCTGATCCCCCAGACGAGTCCACGGCGGTGCCATGCAGCTCAGCAAGTTCAGCAGGGGTGCGCCCCCGACGGCCGGACCGCCCGGACGCCTGCCGGGCCTTCGCCAACTGCTGTTCGCCCAATCGCTCAGCCAGGCCGGATTCGTCGTACTGAACCTCGCGATGCCGCTGCTCGCGGCGACCGGTCTTCGGGCCACCCCCCTCCAGGTGAGTCTGGTGGCAGCCGCGCAGACGGCCGCCTTCCTGCTGATCGGGCTGCCCGTCGGCGTCTGGGTGGACCGCATGCGCAAGCGCCCGGTCATGATCGCGGCCGACCTCGCGCGGGCCGTGGCGCTCGGCGTGGTGCCCGTCCTGTGGGCGCTGGACGCGCTGACGGTCGTCCACCTGTGTGCGGTCGCGTTCGTGGTGGGCCTCGCCACCGTCTTCTTCGACATCGCCGACCAGAGCTACCTTCCGCACCTGGTGGGCTCCGAGGGGCTGGTGACGGCCAATTCGAGGCTCGTCGTCGTGGACCAGACGGCCGCGGTGGCCGGCCCGGGCATCGCCGGTCTGATCGTGCAGGCGGTTACGGCACCGTCGGCCGTGATGGTCTCGGCGATTGCCTACGTGGGTTCGGCGCTCTGTGTGGCCCGCATCGTGGACAGGCGGCCCGAGCCGGTCGACCGGACGCCCCGCGACCGCCTCGGCCGCGCGGTCCTGCAGGGAATCCGGTACCTGTGGGGCCATCCGGTGCTCCGCTGGCTGGTGGCCTGCTCCACGACCATGACGTTCTGCTGGAGCATGGGCTACGGCATGCTGCTCGTCCTGCTGGCGCGGGATCTGGGATTGTCCGCCCTCACCATCGGGCTGTTGTTCACGGCGGGCGGTGCGGGCGGCCTGTGCGCGACCGTGGTCGTACGCCGTGTCGTCGAACGGCTCGGAGACGGGCGGGCCGTCGTCCTGAGCGTGACCCTGGCTGCTCCGTGCACCCTGCTGGCGGGGCTGACGGGCTCTGGAGCGCGGCTCGTCTTCGTGGTCTGTGCGCAGTTCGCCTTCGCGGCAGGACTGGTCATCTACAACGTGGCGCAGGTGAGCTACCGTCAGCGGACCGTACCCGCCCACCTGCTGGGACGCGTGAACGCGACGATCCGCTTCTTCGCCTGGGGCGCGCGACCGCTGGGCGTGCTCCTGGGGGGTGCCCTCGCCGAATTCCACGGAGTCCGCTTCGCCATCTGGGTGGGAGCCGCCGGAACCGCCCTCGCCTCGCTCTGGCTCCTCTGTTCTCCGCTGCGCGGCATGCGTGTGCTCGTTCAGCCGTCATCCGAGTCGTCCGTCACCAAGGGAACCCTGTGAACGCCAACGTCACCGAATTCTCCGCGCCGCGGAAGCTGGTGTGGATCACCACCCCGGACAACTACGACCCGCACGTGCAGGAGAAACTGAGGCGCGAGGGCTCCGAGCGCGTCGACATGCTGCGCGCGGCGGGCTTCGACGTGCACATCGTCCACTCCTGCGACGTCGTTCCCGCCTGGAACGGCGGTCCTCGTCTGCTGTGGGGGAAGGAGGACCTGCTCGCGCAGTACGCAGGATTCCTGGTCACGTCCTGGTCCTGGGATCCGGCCATCATCCGGCACATCGAGGCCATCACCCGGACGATCCGGGCCTCCGACTGCGTCCTCCTCACGGACGGAACGCTGGATCCCGAGGCCCTCGGCCTCGACAAGCTGGCGATGTACCACCACGCGGCAGCGATGGGAGTTCCCGTGCTGCCGACGGTCTCGGTGCCCTTCGGGCGCTACGCCCGACGCGTGCTGGACGCCGTGCGGAGCGAGCTGCCGGCCGGACCGTACGTCGTGAAGCCGCGCTCCATGGCCATGGGGTTCGGAGTGCTCAAGGTCGACACGGCCCAGCACCTCTCCTCCACGGTGGACCTGTTGACGCCCGGTGGGCTGGGCTGCCTGGTCCAACCCCACCTCCCCAACAACGGTGACGTACGGGTCTACGTCCACGAAGGCAAGGTCATCGCCGCACTGCTGCGCGAGCCCACCGGGAAGACGTACCTGGCCAATGTCAGTCAGGGCGGCAGCAGTTCCGGATACGAGCCGTCGGCCGAGGTCGTCGAGCTGAGCGAGCGGCTGGCCCGGAGCCTGGAGTCGGACTACCTCTGCGTGGACTGGCTGGTCACCGAGGACGGCCATGTGTTCAACGAGTGGATGACCATCTCGGCCGCCTACGAGGACCTTCCCGAGCCGGCGCGGCAGCGTGTCGCGGACGCCCTCGTCCAGCACGTTCGTCGCCGCCTCGACGAGGGGGCGCGACGCCCGTGACCGCGCCTCGCGCCGGCGCCGCGCGAGGTGAGGCGGGACCCCGTCCCGTCGGGACGGGCGGGGAGGAACGGTGCAGCGGTCCATGGAGGAGGCGCGGCCCCGCGGGGTGACTCCGGTCGCGCGAAAGGGGTGCAAGGGGATCTACCCGTGGGTAGCGTATGTCGTGCCGGCATGCCCGCACGGACGGTGACCCCCTTCCGGGAACTGGAGGACACGTGCCCGACGACCCCCTGTCGGACTTCGCCCGAGAACGGTTCGCGCACCGGGGTCGTACCCACCGGGTGTTGCGCTCCGGTACCGGCCCGGCCGTGATCGTCATGGCCGAGATTCCGGGCATCACCCCGAAGGTCGCCCGGTTCGCGAGACGGGTCCGCGACATCGGCTGCACCGTCGTCCTGCCCGACCTGTTCGGTGTCGCCGGCCGTGATCCCGACCCGAAGGCGCACGGGTGGGCGGGGGCCGCGAGCACCGGTCTGCGCGCGGCCGTCCAGGTCTGTGTCAGGAGGGAGTTCACCCTGCTGGCCGCGGGTCGCACTTCCCCAATCGTGGACTGGCTCCGCGCCCTGGCCGCCCGTGAGCACGCCCGGTGCGGCGGTCCGGGCGTCGGCGCCCTGGGGATGTGCATGACCGGCGGTTTCGCCCTGGCCATGGCGACGGACGACCGGCTCCTCGCTCCCGTGCTCTGCCAGCCGTCCCTCCCGCTGGCCGTGACGGACCGCAACCGCCGCTCGATCGACGTGTCGCCCGAGGACCTGCGGACCGTCCGGAAGCGCTGCGCCGAGGGCCTGACGGTCCTCGGCCTGCGCTTCCGCGGCGATCGACTCGCTCCCGGAACGCGGTTCGCCCACCTGCGGGAGCAGTTGGGCGACGCCTTCGTGGGGGTGGAGCTCGACGACGACGCGGCGAACCCCGACGGTCTGCTGCCACCCCACTCCGTCCTGACCGAGCACTTCATCGACGAACCCGGCCAACCCACCCGTCGGGCACTCGACGAGGTCCTTGACCTCTTCCGGCAGCGTCTCCTTGCACCGTCCGCTCCGCCTGACGGTGCTCCCCGGCAGGGCGCCGGCACCTGACGCACGATCGACGGCGTCGACCCGACCACCCGGCCGGGCGGGTTCTACGCCCGGTCCGCGGCCCGGGGCCCGGCACGCCAACCCCGCAGTTCCGTGTCCGGTCATTCCTCGACGGTCCGCCGCCAGGGGGCGGTGGAGTCACCGGCGACGACATCGACCCGGGTGCCCTCCGCGAGCCCCGGTCGAAGGCGGCACGTTGCCGGGGGCGGGCGGGAGACGTGGTCAGTCTTCGCGGACGCTGAGCAGGTCGCCGGGTTGGCAGTTCAGTTCGCGGCAGATCGCGGTGAGCGTGGAGAAGCGGATCGCCTTCGCGCGGTCGTTCTTGAGGACGGACAGGTTGACCACCGTCACTCCGACCCTGGTGGCCAGTTCGGACAGGGGCATGCCGCGCTCGGCCAGTAGTCGGTCCAGGTGGACCTGGACCCGGTGTTCCTCTTCCGGTGGCATCAGACCAGCCCCTCGGTGTCGGCACGCAACTTCGTTCCGCGGCGGAAGACTTCTCCCAGGGCCAGGACGAGGAGGGCCAGCAACACGTATCCGCCGGTAAAGGTGGCGGAGAACGGGACCTGTTCGGCCATCGGGGTACCGCTCACCAGCAGCTCCGTGGTGACCGCCGGCAGTATCGGCGCGAGGAGGGCGTGCGCCAGCACCGTGAGCCCGATGGTGCCCAGGCGCCGGGCGTTCGCCGGCACGAAGGCATCGCCGTCGCGCAGGGTGCGGGCCATCTTGAAGAGGAGCGTCAGAACGAGGAGCAGGAGCAGGCTGCCGACGACCTCCGGCAGGGCGAGCAGCAGGCGCTGGCCCGGATCGGGGGAGAGGAAGGAGAGTTCCACCCGATGGGTTCCGACGAGGGCCGTGCCGGAGCCCGTCGCCGCGTCGATCACGGTTCCCGACACCCGGGTCGCCGTTTCGAGTTCGACCTCGCGGGTGTCCATCGGATCCATGAGGCCGGCCACTCCGAGGGCCGGGAGGAGTACTCCGAAGATGCTGACCAGCGCGAGGGCCAGGCCCAGCACTGCTTCCAGCAGTCGACCGTCGGTCTGGCTCCACCGGAACTCGGCGCCCATGATTCCCCCTACTCATCATGCATATCGTTTGTCGATAGCATCGACAAACGATATGCATGATGTCAAGATCCCGTGGCGCCGACGGGAGGATCGGTGCGGAGCCGCCCGTGTCAGGCCTCGGCCGGGATCGCCCCCTTCAGTACGTCGAGAACGGTGTCACGGAGCAGGTCCACCTTGAACCGGGTCCCTTCCCGCTGCGCACAGCGCTCGGTGGCCGCGGTGAGCAGCAGCTCGGGCGTGGGCCGTCGTCCGAGCAGCACTCCTTCGACTTCCGGTAGCCGCAGGGGAGTGTGGGCGATGCCGCCGGCAGCGACCGCCACCGCCCTCACGAGGCCGTCGGACATCGCCGCGCGGGCCACGGTTTCGACGAGCGGCCATTCCGCTTCGGCGCGGCTGATGGCCCGGTCGTAGGCCGCGCGCTCACCGCTGAGCGGAGCCGGCAGGGTGACGGCCGTGAGGATCTGGTGCGGTGCGAGCAGATGGTCGCGGGTGGGGTCGGATCCGTCGCCGTACAGATCGGCGACGCCCACGGTCCCGAGTCCATGGACCTCGACGGCGGCGTCGTAGCCGAGCAGGGCGATGGCGATCGACGACGGGTGGGGGGCGATGCAAGGGCCCTGTGGGACCACCGTGCCGTGCAGGGTGACTCCGCTGTGTGCGGGACATTCGTCCCCTCCGTCGCGGTGGCAACGGAAGTGGGGATTGCGGTAGTGCCAACAGCGGTTGTGCTGCAGGAGGTTGCCGCGCTTCGAGCCGAATCCCCCGCCGACGTGTACGGCGGAGGCGTGCACGCGGTCCGGCGTCAGGCCGAATCGTTCGGCCGCCTGCTCGGCGACGGCGCCCACCGCTTGGGTGGAGACCCACAGGTGGAGGTCGCCGTCGCCGTCCCACGACGCCAGGCAGGCATGGGGCTCCAGTGGCGTGTGAACCTGGGGCTCGGTCGTGAAGGTGGCTTCCACCAGGCGCCGGTCGCCCACCGCGCGGGCCTGCAGGATCCTCTTGACGGCGCGACCGCCCCGCCAGTTCAGCTGAGCCGGTCCCCGCACGTTGCCGTTCCACTTGGCCCGCGTCACGGAGCCCTCGGAAGAGTTGGGAGCCTGCTCGCGGTCCTTTCGAGTGACGTGGACCACCGGGCTCTCGGGCACCCCGGCCCGTCGAAGGTCGACCACGGCCGGCAGGTCCTCGTAGTCCACGAGGACCTGCTCCGCGGCGGCCCGTGCGGCGCCGAGGGTCTCGGCGGCGACGGCGGCGATCGGCTGGCCCACGTAGCGGACGGTGCGGTCCTCGGGCAGCAGGTCGACCACCCGGTTGCCACCGGTCAAGGACCTGACACGGGCGTGGGCGTGCCGCGAGCGGAGGAGAACGCCTTCCAGGAGGCCGTTCGGGTGAAGGTCCGTCGTGTAGAGGGCCCTGCCGGTGATCTTCTGCATCGCTTCGACGCGCGGGGGCGGGGTGTCCTCCTCGTCGTGCGCCCCCGTGCACGCCGCGGTGACGGCCGCGTAGATCTTTTCGTACGCACCGCAGCGACACAGGTGTCCCGCCAGGGCAGCGGCGATCTCGTTCCGTGACGGCGGCGCGTCGCCGTGCTCGGCTCGCCACCGGTCCACGAAGCCGGAGGCCTCCACCACGAACCCGGGCGTGCAGTAGCCGCATTGCAGTGCGTCATGGGCGGCGAACGCCCGCTGGACCGGATGGTTGCCCTCCAGGCCCTCCACCGTGGTGACGTCCTTGCCCTCCAGCGCTGCCGCCGGCGTCAAGCAGGCCACCCTCGGGACGCCGTCGACCAGGACCGTGCACGCCCCGCACACCCCGGCACCACAGACCAGTTTCGTCCCGGTGAGCCCCAGGGTCTCCCGCAGGAGTCGAATCGCACCGCCTTCCGGCGGGCTCTGCACCTGTCGCGCCGTTCCGTTGACTGTCAGATCCACTTCTCACACCCTCTGCGGGAGAAAGGAAGGAGCGGGCAGGTCCCGCGGGCCCTGTCAGCCGGACGGAGGGGGCGGCGCTCTCCGACAGCGGGGACGGCCGCCGGGCCCCTTGCGCTCGCTACGTCACGGTGCGCCGGGCCGACGGCCGGGAGCGCACGCATGAGGGCCATGTCCTTGGTCGAAGGCATCGCCGTACAGAGTCTCCCCCGGGGGGATGCTTCGCACCAGCCGGGGCGGGAGTGGGCTTGCGCCTTCCTCCGAGAGCCGTACGGGGATGCTGATGCTCCCCCCCCGCTCCATCAGCGCGGCCAGCTTCCTCCAGGCGCTCCCCGACGGGTTTCCCCTTGAGGCTCTCGCGGGGACAACGACCGATGCCCAGGCCACCGCACGGGGGACCGGGTCCCTCCAGAGGCGTCGTGAGCGCGAAACGAATCATGTGATGATCTCGCAGTTGGCCCACCGGGGCGCTGTCAGAGGGGGAACTGGCCGATGAGGAAACGCCGTAGACCATTTCGCTCGGCCCTGCTGCGAAGAGGCGTTCACTCGATGGCCGGATTCCTCGCCGTCGAACGGGGCATGCCGGTCGGCGCTGCTGCCGCCCCTGCCCTTCCGGCCGCAGCCATGGCGGTTCTGCCTTCCGGGGAAGCGGGCGATCTCCGACTCGTCCCGCTCGACTGCCCGCCGCTCGGGCCGTTGCAGGCTCCATCCGGGCCGGTCGGTCAGTAGCCGCAACATCGTCGCACTCGACAACGCCACCCCGTTGCCCGGGTGATGGCCGCGCCCACTCGTTCCAGGGGCCACGGGTCGGCCTCGAAACCATGGGCCTGGGCACCTTGCTCCCACACCCACCGAACTTACGAAAAGATCAGTGATGTCGAAGACTTCCCGAATGCGATGGGCAGTGGCCACGGCACTCGCGCTGTGCCTCGGTGCGGCCGTGATCGCGTGGTGGCGGCGCGACCCGGCACCGTACGCCCTGCACGAATCCCCCGCGGTGACCGTCACCGTCCGCCCCGCTCCATCGGACTACCCCGAAGCCGAGGAAGTCGCCGGCGAAGCAGACCTCCTCATCAAGGCCTACGTCCAGCGCCTCCTCACCGGTGATGTCGACGACCTGGCCGCACTGGGCGCTCCCTGGTTCACCAACAAGGAGAAGGCGGCCGAGCAACTCATCGCGGACTATCGGAGTGTCGCGGACGAGCCGCTGGAAGCCACCGTCGCCGATCCGGTGACACCCGACCTCGCTGTCGTTGAGCTTCGGTTCACCGGAGACAAGAGGCAAACGCTGAACCTGTCACGTGCTGACGGCGTGTGGTGGCTGGAACTGGGCGACGGAGACCCCGTCAAACCCTGAGGGTTGTCCCTGAGCCAGGTCCGTCATGTCGCTGGCCGGAGCCGCTGAGCCCGGCGAACGGGCCTCCGCCGGACTGACGCGCCAGCAAAAGCGAGAGCGGGCCCTGGACCATCCGGTCCGGGGCCTGCTGGTGGCGCGTCAGAGAACCTTCGCCCTGTTTCCGGGTGAGGGGATCGCTGGCAAGCGCGGGGGGTGAGGGTCTCGGAGCGAGTGGGACGTGGAGACGCCGGGATCGGTCACTGGTGGGCGCGTGGCGTGGCCGAGTGGCCCACTCCGTTGCAGGAGCGAAGGATTCCTTACGGCTGGTGACGGGGGGAATTCGGGAAGTAGTAATTAGGTGAATACCCAACTGAATTAATGTCAATACGCCTACTCCTTGTATCTCGATTCGGTAACGAGATTCTGGATAAGGTACGTACCATCCAAGGCCGAATTGCTCAACTAGGCTTTTCTTTAAGGGAGTTGACAGTTCATTAGATCCGGCGGAAAGGTAACGGTCAGGTATCTCAGCGGCTATTCCTGTTTGCCCGAATTCTTCCCCGTGTGGGTCTGGCAGGCTTCCGCGCACCCACTCCTCCGACCAAGGATTTGAGGTGCGCATGACTAGACACCGCAGGAAGCGCGAACACCGGCGCAAGCGCAAGGGGTTGATGCTCGTCACCGTTGCCGTGGCGTCCGCGGCGGTGATCGCGGGAGGCATCGCCTACGCGGGAATGGGGGACGGCGCTCGCCCGGGAACGCGCACACAGGCGTTCACGCCGGTACAGGCCGGATCCTCGCCGACTGTCGCTCCCGCGCCCGCCGTCACCCCGGCCAGGGACGAGGAGCCGAAGCCCCTCGTCGGTGAGCCCGCCAACGACACCCGCCGCGGCATGATCTACGACGGTCTCAAGGCGGCTGCCCGGGGCGACCGTTGCACGGGCGTCTACCGCACCGATGCCGGGCTGTGCACCCATGGGCCCGACGCCCCGCCCAAGGGCGTGGATATCAAGGCGGACGTGGCTCCCGTCGTGACCGCCAAGCTCCCCGCGGTCGACCCGGCGAAGCCCGCGTCCGGGGCCCCGGTCACCGAGGAAGGGGGCGAGCACCCCCAGGACGTGCCCGTTGCGGATGCGGCCGGTGCCGGTTCCGCGGCCGCCGCGGCCCCGGAACCGGCTGCCTCGTCCGGCACCCAGGCCGTTGCCGCGGGTCCCGCGGGCCAGGTCGTGCAGTGCGACGGCGACGGCAGCACGGGCAATCGCGTACAGGTCGTGTACGTGCACGGCGCCGGCCGAGACCGGTACGCCGAGTACGTCGCCTCGTTCCGCAAGTGGGCGGCCGACGCCGACCTCATCTACTCGGCGAGTGCCAAGGAAACGGGCGGCGTACGACACATCCGCTATGTGACCGCGGCGGACTGCACGCCCACCGTGCTCAACATCGAGCTCCCGGACTCCGCGCTCTCCGAGTTCGGTGCGACCAACAGGGCACTTGCAGGCAAGGGCCTCGACCGGCGCGACCGCAAGTACATGATCTTCGCGGACGCCAAGGTCTACTGCGGCATCGGCACGTTCGCCGGCGACGAGCGGCCGGGGCAGAACAACCAGAGCAACTTCGGCCCCTCCTACGGGCGCACCGACGCAGGCTGCTGGGGCGGTCACACCGCCGCCCATGAACTCGGCCACAACCTCGGCGCGGTCAACAACAGTGCGCCCCACACCAGCCGCGGTGCACACTGCACGGACGAGTACGACGTCATGTGCTACTCGGACGCCCCGTACTACCCCGCGATGCGCTACGTGTGCTCCAACAGGGCGGCCGAGAACATACTGGACTGCAACCACGACGACTACTTCCACACCAGTCCCAAGGCCGGCAGCTATCTGGCCACGCACTGGAACATCGCCGACAACCAGTTCCTGATGCGATCCGAGGGCGGCAGCAACCCCAACCCCGACCCCACGCCGACGCCCACTCCCACGCCGACCCCGACGCCCACTCCCACGCCGACCCCCACCCCGACGCCGACTCCCACTCCCACGCCGACCCCGACCGGCGGACCTGCGGTGACGGTCAGCCAAATACAATCCACGGCAGCCGTGATGAGCTGGTCGAAGGTCGAGGGCGCCGCCTGGTACCAGGTCCTCTTGAACGGCAGGCACCTGACCTGGACCCAGTCCCAAGCGTTGCGCGTCTACAACCTCCGCCCCGGCACCGAGTACAAGGTCGCCGTCTCGGTGCGCGACCGGTCCGGCCGTGACAGCGGAGCCGGACCGACCGCTTCCTTCCGCACCCTCGACGCGGGCGGTGGCGCGACCGTTCCCGGCAGTCGCTACACCCTCGGCAACGCGCGCACCGGCATGGCTGCCGAGGTGTGGGGCGGACGCACCGCCAACGGGACGGTGCTCGTGGGTGCACGGGCCAATGGATACGCCCAGCAGCAGTGGCTGTTCGACGGCGCGGGCGGCGGGCTCGTGCGGATCCGCTCGGCCGTTTCCGGGAAGTGCCTGCAGACGGGCGGTGCCCCCGCGGCGGGCATGTGGGTCGCCCAACAGCCCTGCGGAAACTCCACCGCGCAGAAGTGGAAACTGTCCCGTCGCGGCGGAGCGACCGTGCTGGCCGACCCGAGCGGCACCTACGCCCTGACGGTGAGCAGCCGTCCCTACTACGGGAGTTGGCTGCTCGACCTGCAGCGTGCGGACGGCCGCGCCACACAGGCGTGGACGCTCCAGAAGCTCTCCTGACGCAGCCCTCCGGGCCGGGGACGACGTGCCCCGGCCCCCTCCCCGGTCAGGCATCGGAGGGCGGTCGCCGAGTGCGGCCGTCCACCGATGCCTCGACCCTCCGGGGCGCGTTCCCCCTGCACCTCGTTCCCACCGCACCTCACGCACCTGGAGCACCCGTCCATGCGCGCACGTCCTGCTTCCCGAACTTCCACGTCCTTCGGCTTCCTGCTCGTGTTCCTCGTCTGGTTCCTCGTCGCCCCGCCGGTCGCCCAAGCCCACGGGGACACCGTCCGGGTGGAGGTGACCGGGCAGAGGGACGGCCATATCACCACGAAGATCACCTGGGAGGACGACGGGGACGCCGTCGAGGAGGCGGTCGCCGCCACGGTGAACGCGACCAGCCCTGACGGCTCCCGCTCCATGGGCCCCTGGCGGTTGGTCCGCGACCCCGGTACCCGTACCGGCTGGAGCACCGCCGAAGTCCTCCCGCCCGGTACGTGGAAGGTCACCGTCGACGTGGGATTCCCCTCCCTCGGCCACGGAGAACGGGAGGTCGCCGTTCCGGTGGTCGATCCGGTTCCGCCCGGCGCCGCAACGCCTCCCACCGGGCCGACTCCGGTGTCCACCGTGCCCTCCGTCGTGCCGGCTCCGGTCTCCACCACCCCTTCGGCTTCCCCGAACACCGCTGGCGACGGTGGCGACCGTACGACCTGGTGGCCGGTGGCCGCTCTGGCCGGGATCTCGCTCGTCGGTGCCGCGGCCGGCCTGCTCCTGCGGCGGGCCCGCCGCAGGAGGCGCTAGGGGGTGTTGCTGCGGATCGACTGCGGGGGCACCGGAGCCGGCGCTGACTTGGAGCCGGCGCCGGCCTGGCAGCCGGCCCGGACGGTTCTGCCGTCCGCAGGGGGGCGTGCCGATGACGGGAGCGCCGTGGTGAACCGCTTTCCCGAGCCAAGCGAAAGCAGGGCTCCCGACGGTGGATCCGGAGTGCCGAGCCCGTGCGGGGCGTTCTCCTGCAGTGGTCACGCCCGGCGTCGTAGGCGGCCCGACACTCCATCGCTCACGGGGTAGGGGCGTTCATCCGGCAGGAGTCGCCGGGCGACATCCAGCCCTCCGCCCCGTACGCGGGTGTGGATCGTGCGAACCAGCGGTGTGACGTCGGTGATGGCCACGATCCACTCGTCGGCGTAGAGCCGTGCGGCTTCACCGACGAGGCCGAGCTGCAGCGATCGGTGGGGGAGGGGCTGAAGGTGCAGGTCGCGTTCGGGGTCCCATTGCACACGGGCGGGAGCCCGCTTGAGTTGGCGCCTCCAGGCGCTGCGGTCGGTGTGGAGGCCGTGCTCGTAGCGGGACGGGCAGGCGTGTTGCAGGGCCCAGTCGAAACCTTCCCGGGTGATCTCGACGGCGAGGACGTGCTCCTGGCCTTCCTCGGTGCCCCACCCGCAGCGATGCATCATCCACAGGAACGACGGCTTGATCCACGTCATCCGGTCCCGCCGCCATGCTGCCGGGAAACGGCCGTCCCGGGCCGCCGCCCGACCGATTTCCGGCGAGTACGCCTGGTAGACGGTGATGGTGGAGTCCGTGTGCAGGGCTCGGATCTGATGCTTGGGTTCTGCCACTGGACCAGGGCGACCACACCGCTTCGTGCGCGCCATCGAATTGCCGCGAGGGGGAGCCGCCGGGTCTGCAGGAAGGGGGGAGACGCAGACGATGCCGGTCGGGCCGATCGCCCTCAGGCCGGCTTGCGCCACACGGAGATGTGCTTCGGGGAGTCCTGGGCGAACGGCGCCCCGTGCCAGTCGGCGACACGGCGTTCCCTTTCCAACCCGGCGATCCGTGCCATCAGGTCGAGCTCTGCCGGCCAGGCGTAGCGGTGCCGGGAGTTTTCGCGGCGGTAGCGGCCCTCGCTGTCCTCGCGGGTGAAGTGGTGCGAGACGAGGACCTGCTCGACGAGGTCGAAGGTGTCGAAGCCGAGGTGCCGTTCGGAGACGTCGAACGGCACCGCGACCTGGCCGGGCGGCAGGAACCGCAGCGGTGGCACGCCCAGCTCGATGACGAATCGGCCGCCGGGTTCCAGATGCCGGGCGGCGTTGCGGAAGCATTCGACCTGCTCGTCCTGGGTGAGCAGGTTCGTGATGGTGTTGTAGACGAGGTAGACCAGGGTGAACTCGCCGGGAACGACGGTGGTGGCCATGTCCCCGATGGCCACCGGGAGCGTGTCCTCGTCGACTTTGCGCCGCAGCACCGCTGCCATGTGCTCGGACAGTTCGATGCCCACCACCGGTACGCCGCGTTCCCTGAGCGGGACGCCCACGCGTCCGGTTCCGATGGCGAACTCCAGTGCCCGGCCCTCTCCGGCGAGCTCGGCCAGGAAGGCGAGGGTCGGTTCGAGAGCGGCGGCCGAGGACGTCTCGGCTTCCTCGGCGTCGTAGCGCTCAGCGGTCGCACGGGTCCACAGTTCACTGCTCGTCATGGACGACCACTTTCCCGGGCGTGGAGGGGCGCTGTCGACGCGTTTTCCTTCCGGCGCCCGGTCCAGCGGTCGATCGGGCCTTGCCCACGGGAAGCGGGGGGGAGGAGGCCCCGCCGTTTGCGGTCGATGGGGACGGGCCTGCGGTCACAGCCCTGGGGGAGCCGTCCGGCTTCGGTCACGGACTGCCCGGCGCCATCGGCGGGCGGGCGGGCCGCGAGCGGCGGAGGCACCGGTGGACGGACCGGTCCCCGGGGGGCTTCGGGGACACGGCGTCCGGGCTCACGCAGAGGGGGAGAAGGGGATCCCGTCCGGTTTCGCCTTGGCGAGGTTGCCCTCGAAGCTGCCGTCCCCCATGCCGAAGTGGGCATGGCCGAAGTCGGCGTTGACCAGCTTCTCGCGCAGACCGGCGGGGTAGCCGTTCCAGCCGACCAGGGCCGGGTACTGCCAGGTCTGCTGGTGGTTCTCCGGCGGCTCGTCGTGGGAGTTGGCGGGCCGGAAGCAGTGCGTGGACGCCCCGTCCTTGTGGTAGACCACCTTCGGGTGAGTGCCCTCCCAGCGGATCTGGTCACGGGGGTAGACGTTGAAGTTCCCGTGGGCAGAGGTGGCCACGTACTTCGCCTCGCCGTTCTGCACCCAGACCACCACGTGCTCCCAGTCGTGCCGGTGCCCGAACAGGTCCCAGCCCGGGACGACCTGGTCCTTCTCGAAGTACGAGGCGTACATGACGGCGCACCAGCCGTTGTTGCACTTGGAGCGTGAGTATCCGTTGGTGTTGACGAGGTCGGACGCGTCCCGGCAGCTGCCGTTGAGCGCCCCGGTGGTCTTCAGGCCGCCGTTGAGGGAGCCGTCCGGACCGATCGCGGGGACGGCGTAGCAGCCGTCGGTGTCGTAGTCGTACCCCGGCTGGAAGGTGCGGTCCAGTGCGTCCGCGTTGGCCGGCAGGGCGGGGGGCGGGGCGGCGAAAGCGATGCTCGGGACGGCGATCACCAAGGCGAATGCCCCTGCGAGGGTCAGCGTGACCCTGCGGGCTCGCGCGCTCTTCAGCACCAAGTCCTCCTGGAGATGACGGTCTTGGACACGCACTGATTTGACGTGTCCACCGCAGCCTCCAGGTGTGGGGGTGGAGAGGCCAAGGGGCGGGAGGGGAAAATCCTCGAGACGGGCCGAAAGACGACGGTCCTGAAGGTGTCGGGCCGAAAGG
>NZ_JBHYMF010000140.1:0-18552 GCF_042742855.1 Streptomyces sp. NPDC058877
CCCGAAGGGGTTCCGGGCCGCTCGCCTTTTCCCGGCCGCCCACCGGACCCCCGGCGCCGTGCGGCGCGGGCCCCGGCGCCGTACGGCACGGGACTACGGCGTCTCCGCCGGGACCGGCTCGTCCGCCTGGTGCCGGCGGAACATCCGCGTCGCCGTGATCTCTCCGTGGATCGTCTCGCCCTCCGCGCCCGGCTGCGGCAGGCCCGGCCTCAGGTGCTCCTCCACGCTGATGTACTTCAACCCGGCCCTCAGGTCGGCGTCGTTGCGCAGCCGGATCACCAACGGGAACTCGGCGAGTGCCGTCGTGTCGAACAGGCCGGTCGTGTAGAGGAGCTGGACGCCCAACGCGTCCGACACCGCCCGCTGGAGCTCCAGCAGGTACGTGGCGTTGGCCCGGCCGATCGGGTTGTCGAGGAAGAGCGTGCCCGCGTGCCGGTGCTTGTCGCGCCCCCGGTCGTTGGAGCGGAGTGCTGCCATCGTGCAGTAGAGGGCGATGGCCGCGGTGAGCAGCTGCCCGCCGGAGAAGACGTCGCCCATCTGCCCCACGGGGACCCGCTCGGCGCGCAGCACCGCGTCCGGCTTGAGGATCTCGACCGAGACGCCCTTGGGTTCGAGCGCCGCCTGGACGCCGCGGAGCAGCAGGGACATCCCGTCGCGCCGCAGGTCCGAGTTCTTCTTGACGGCCGCGCGGGTCGCCTCGTCGACGACCTCGCCGAGCCGCTCCGAGAGCGTGGCCTGGTCGGGCTCTTCGAAACGGATCCGCAGGAACTCCTGCCCCGACCACTCGCCGAGGCCTTCGGGGAGGCGGGAGAGCCGCTGGGCCGAGCGGAGGGTCGCGAGCGAGGACTCGACCAGCCCGCGCAGCCGGTCGACGATCGAGTCGCGGTTCCGCTCCAACTGCTCCAGCTCGTCGGTGAGCACGCGCAGTCGGGGCGCGAAGGCCTCGGCCCACTTGGCGGCGTGCTCGGGCAGTGCGGACGCCGGCAGCTCTCGGATCTGCTGGCGGGCCGGGGTGCGGACCTGCTCGTAGCGGGTGGAGTTGGCGTGTCGGACGAGGATGTCACTCGCCTCGCGGACGGCGGCCTCGGCAGCGGACAGTTCGGCGGTGCAGCCGCGCAGTGCGCGCCGCGCCTCGGCTGCCGTCGTACGGGCCTCCTCCAGGGTCCCCGGGTACGACTCGATCGGCTCGCGTTCCTCGTCCGGGTGGTCGCGGAGCTGATCGCGCAGCAGGGCGGCCGTCTCGTCGAAGCCCCCGGCCGCGTCCTCGGCGGCGCGGTGGTCCCGGAGCAGACCGGCATGGGCGGCCCGGGCCGCTTCCAAGGCGTCCGTGCGGGCGGCCAGTTCGGCCGTCGCGGTGCGCAGCAGGGTCTGTGCCTGCTCGGCGTCGGAGGGCACGAGGTCCTCGGGGAGCTCGGTGTGCGCCTCGCCGTCGCCGGGGGCGAGGCGCTCGGCCTCGCCGCGCAGTCGGCCGAGCTTCTCGCTGGCCTCGGAGGCACGCGTCTCCAGCATCTGGACGAGTGCCTCGGCGCGGGCGGCAGCCGCCTGCCGGGACGGGCCGTCGGCGCCGTCGGTGGACTCCAGGAGTTGCTCGGCCCGGGTGCGGACCTTGTTGGTCAGACGGTTGAGCTCGGCGAGGGCCGCGGACTCGTCGCCCTCGGCCCGGGCCTGCTCGGCCCGCAGGTCGGCGCCGACCCCGACCTTCTCGTACACCTGGGACGCGGCCCGGTACGCCTCGCGCAGGGTCGGGAGCGCCGTGCGGGGTGCATCCGGCTCCTCCTCCGGCAGGTGGTCGGGTGCACCGGCGATCTCGGCCCGCTCGGCCCGCAGGGCGCGCGCGGTGCGGTAGGCGTCGTCGGCGGCGCGCTGGGCGGCGCGCCGGTCCTCGTCGGCGGCGCGGGCTCGCTCCAGACAGCTCTGGGCACGGACTTCCGCCTCGGCCGTGTCATCGGCGAGTTCGCGGAGCTTGGCCTGCCAGGCGGCACGCTCGCGGAGCCGGAACGCAAGGCCGGCGAGGGCGTCGGCGACCCGGCGGGCCCGCTGTGCGGCCTCTTGCCGCTCGTCCCTGAGGTGGGCGGCTTCGGCGGCGACCTCGTCGGCCTCCGTACGGGCCGTACGGGCCTCGTCGAGCGCGGCGACCGCGGCCTCGGCGGCCTCGCGGGCGGTCGAGGCGGCGGAGGCGAGCTCGGCGAGCATCCCGTGCGGGCAGTCGGCGCGCCAGGCGGCGATCCGGGAGGCGAGGGCGCGGTCCTTGGCGAGGCGGCCGGCGAGGACGCGGATCTCCTCGTCACGGGCGGCGGCGCGGGCGCGCAGCGCGTGCCGCTCTTCGTCGGCCGCGTGCTCGTCGTGCATGGCCGGGTTCGGCGGGACGAGGAAGACCCCGCCGTCTTCCGTCGCTCCCCGTGCGGGTGCGGGGGCGAGCAGGGCCGCGGCGGTGCCGACGGCCACGGCGGAGCGGGGCAGCAGGGCGGCGGCGGCGAGGGCCTCTCGGGCCCGTCCGTACGAGACGGGGTCGGTGATCACCACGCCGTCGACCAGCTCGGGGCGGGCGGCGAGGACCCTGGCGTGGTCGGCGGGGGCCACGGCCTGGGCGAGATAGCGCCAGCCGGGAAGCGCGGGAATGCCGTGCTCACCGAGGTACTCGACGGTGGCGAGGACGTCGGGGCCGGGTGGCAACAGGCCGCCGTCGCCGAGGGCGCCGAGGATGCGGGAGTCGTCGGCGGCTGCGGTGCGCAGTTCGAACAGCTGCCGCTCGGCAGCGGCGACGGCCTGGTCGAGCAGGCCGCGCAACTCGTCGGCGCAGCGGTCGAACTCGGTGACGGTGAGCGGGTCCTGGGGTGCGTCTCCGGGGTCGGCCGCGTCCTCCGCACCGGCGTCGGCGGCCGTGGAAGCGCGCGGGCCCGGGAGCGGGGAGCCCGCTGCGGGGAGGCTCAGGAGTTCGGCGAGGCGCTCCTCGACGGCAAGGGCCTCGGCGGCACGGCGTTCCGCGTCGTGGGCGTTCCCGGCGGCCTCGGCGGCGTCGGCCGCACGGGCCGCGGCGAGTTCGGCACGGGACTCCGCGGCGGCGGCCTCGCGCGCGCGGTCGGCAGCCGCGCGGGCGGCCTCGCGCGCCACGTCCCAGGCGGCCACGGTGGTCTTCTCGGCGTCGCTCGCAGCGAGCGCGGCGCGGGCCGGGTCGGCATCGGGCGCGGTGTCGTCCAACCAGCCGGCGCGTACGGCCTCTGCGGTCTCCTGTTCGACCTCGGCGAGTCGCTGACGCAGGTGGCCGGCTTCGCTGCGGGCCCGCTGGGCTTCGGTGGCGGCGGCGGTGGCGTCGCGGTGAGCGGTCTCGCTCGCGTCCTGGAGGGCGGTGGAGCGTCCCTCTTCCTCCGCGGCGTGGCGCTCGCCCTCCTCTGCGGCGGCGGCGAGGGCGCGTACGAGGTCGGCGGCGGCCTTGGCGCGGGCGGCCAGGGCGGGGGCCGCGTCACGTTCGGCCTCGCGAATGGCGGCGGCCACGCGTGCGGAGCGGTCGCCCGCGGCGCGGTGGCGGAGCACCGCCTCGGCGGCCTGCCAAGCGGAGTGCAGGGTACGGGCGTCGCTGAGCTCGCGGCGCTGGGCGGCGGCGCCCTTCTCCGCTGCGGTCAACGCCAGGGAGGCGTGTCGGTAGGCGAGTTCGGCAGCGATGAGGGAGCTGCGGCTGCGGGCGGTCTCGGCCTCGGCAACGGCGTGGCCGGCCGAGGTGACCTGCTGGGCGAGTTCCGCGGCCCGGCCGCGTTCTTCGGCGGCACGGGCAGAGAGCCGGCGGGCGAGGGTGCGGGTGCGGCGCTCGGCGCCCGCATGGACCTCGCGCGCATGGGCACGGGTTCCTGCGGCCTCCACGATCCGGCCGAGCAGGTCGACGGAACCGGCGGTGAAGTCGCGTTCGGCGGTCAGTTCGGCGCGACGGCCCAGCTTGTTGCCGAATCCTCCGACGAGGTCGGCGAGGCCGTCGGTGTCCCGGGTGTCGGTGACCGCGCGCAGCAGCAGGTCGGTGAAGTCGGAGTCCTTCTTGACCGCGAAGAGGCCGGCCGCCTCTCCTTCGTCGGCGTTCATCTCGCGCTGGTAGCGGAAGAGTTCGGGGTCGAGACCGAGGTCGCCGAGGTGCTCATTCCAACGGTCGTGGATCTCTTCCCAAACCACCTCCAGGTGCGGGTACGCCTTTCCCGCCTCGGTGAGCGCGTCGCGGAAGCCCTTCATGGTGCGGCGGCGGCCGGTCGCGCCGGAAGCGCCTTCGACGGGCGGGCGGACGGAGGTGGCCTCGGCGACCGGCAGGTTGTCCAGGCTGAGTCCGGGGCCGGGGCGGAAGGAGTACCAGGCCTCGGCGAACTTCCTCGGGTCGTTCGAGACCTGCCGGCCGCGCCACTCGCTGGCCTTGCCGACCACGACGAGCTCACCGGTGAGGGTGTGCTGCCATTCCAGGGCGACGTGACCGCAGTCGTCGGCGAGGAGGAACTTGCGCAGCACGCCGGAGCTGGCACCGCCGAGGGTGTTGCGGTGACCGGGGAGCATGACCGAGAAGATCAGCTTGAGGAGGACGGACTTGCCGCCGCCGTTCTCCAGGAAGAGCACGCCCGCGGGGGCCGGGCGGCGCGGTGGGCCGACCGGCTCCTCCTCGAAGAACTCCGCCTGGGTGGGGGCGGGATGGGGCACCGGTGCGCCCACGCCGCGAAGGTCCAGGACGGTATCGGCGTAGCGCGCGCCGGCGGGGCCGATGGAGTAGAGGCGGACCCGGGACAGCTCGTACATGGCGAGGGACTCTCGTGCTCTCGTGCTCGGGGAGTTCGGTTGCGCGGGCGGCGACTGGGCCGTTACGCGTGGAAGGGCAGGCCCGCGTCGGCGGCGAGCTCCAGGTCGTCGCCTTCGGGCGGCGGGAGGAGCGTCGCGGAACCGTCGCTGACGGGGACGATGCCGAGTTCGAGGAGCTCGGCCATGGCGGCGGATCCGGCCATGTCGCGGACCTGGAGCTGGTAGCGGGCGGTGGTGCGGTAGGAGCCGCCCCCCTCGTCGCCGGTGCGCTGGAGGAAGCCGGAGTCGGTGAGGAAGGCGGCGGCCTTGCTGACGATGCCGGTGGTGGAGCCGGCGAGGCGGCGGGCGTCCTTGGTGGCGCCGGTGGAGCTGCGGCGCGCGTAGGTCCGCCAGGCGGCTTCGAGGCCGGGGGCGTCAGAGGCCGGGTCGGTGTTCTCGCCCTGTTCCTCGGCGCGCCGTTCCAGTCGCAGACACGCCTGGCGGACGAAGGCGTCGACGCCGTTGACCGTGAGCCGGCCGATGTACGCGTCGTCGGCGAGGTCCTCGGGGCGGGGGAAGGCCATGGCGGCGACCGCGAGGTGGGCCAGGCCGTGGAGGAACCGGTCGGCGGAGTCCGTGTTGGCGCGACGGGCGTAGTCGCCCATGCGGACGGCGAAGACGGAGTCCTCGCCTGCGGTGACCGCCATGCCGGCGCGCGGGGAGACCTCCAGGACGATCAGTCCGAGGCCGGTGGCGACGGCATCGGCGAGGCGGGCGAAGGCCGGGTCCTCGCGGTAGCGGCGGAGGAGTTCCGTGTACTCGACGTCCCGGGCGGGGAGCAGCTTGGGCTGGAGTCCGAACGAGACGAGTCGGGCCGCGTCGGCGGCGTCCGCGGGCGTGACGGCGGAGGAGTGGGGGGCGGTCGGGGGCTGCTGGGGCTCCTGCTCGCTCCACGCGTCGGCGTGCTCGGCGTGGGTTTCGCTCACGGCTGGGGCTCCTCGGTGCGGCTCTCGGTCGGTACGGCGCGGGGGACGGGTCGGGGGACGGGCAGGGGTACGGGGGTGACGGCAGCGGGGGTGCCCGTCGGGCCGGGCCGGCCGGCGGGCGGCTCGTCCGTGAGGCGGACGACGCGCACGGACGGAACGTCCCGGCGGCGTGCGGGTGGGGTGCGGGACGGCTCCGGCACCGACACGGTCCCGAACCGCGGCCGGCCGGCTGCCTCCGGAGCGGGTGCACCGGGGGACCCGGAAACCTGCCGGGACGGGCTCTGGTCCTCGCTCCGGCCGCCGGCCGACGATTCCCCGGCCACGGCGGGCAGCAGCGGACCGCGCGGCTGGTCCGCCCGGGCAGCCGACTCGCGCTCCGCGTCGTTCGCGGGCTCGCCACCGGTCCCGAACAGGGCCTCGGGCTCGGGTTCGGACACTGGATCCGACACCGACACCGACACCGACACCGGCTCCGGCTCCGGCTCCGGCTCCGGCAGGACCTCGGCTTCCGGCCGGAGAACGGTCTCGGGGGCCGCCTCACTTGCCGGGACGAACTCGGCTCCGAACTCCGACGGAATCGAGTATTCCGTCATGGGTGCCGGGTCCGGCTCCGGAACGGGCTCGACACGGAATGCGGCGACCCGCTCCGGCACAATTTCCTCCCGGGGCTCCGGAACGGTTCGGTCCGGAACGGTTCGGTCCGGCACGGCTCGGTCCGGCACGGGCGGAGCCACCGGTTCGGTGGCGGACGGGGGATCGGAGGGGCTCGGCGGGGTGGAGGGGACGGGGTTCACGTGGCCTCCGTACGGTCAGCGGCCATGCCCGCCGCATCGAGCAGGGCCGTGCCGACGATGAGGTCGGCGCCGCCGAACTCGGGATCGTCGAGGGGGGTGCCGTCGTCCACGGCGAAGAGGAGGCGCTCCTCGCCCTGGCGGTAGGCGGTGCCGACCGGGGGGCTCGCCGCGTGGACGGCGAGGAGGGCGACGAGGTACGGAAGGTCGGGATCGAGGCGGCGGGCCTCGCCGAGCAGTCCGGAGAGTC
Source organism: Streptomyces sp. NPDC058877 (assembly GCF_042742855.1). Lineage (NCBI taxonomy): Bacteria > Bacillati > Actinomycetota > Actinomycetes > Kitasatosporales > Streptomycetaceae > Streptomyces > Streptomyces sp. NPDC058877. The sequence goes on from NZ_JBHYMF010000140.1 coordinate 6,768, forward strand.
GACGGGGGGCGTCGTGCTCCAGGTCGAGCAGGCGCATGGCGCTCGCCAGTTGCTCCTCGCTGAAGCGCGAGTCGTCGGGGGTCGCGATCAGATCGGGCTCGGGCATCTCGGCACCGAGGTGCTCCCGCTCGACGGGCGGGGTGAGGAGCAGGTCGACGAGGTCGCCGAGACGGACCGAGGTGGGGGTGCGCAGTCCGGTGCCGCGGGCGAAGAAGGCGTCGGTGACGCGGGTGGCCCGCTCGACGGGGAGCGGCAGGACGGGGGCGACCAGCTGCCCGTACAGGTCGAGCCCGGTGTACGCCGTGGGGGTGGCGAAGGCCTGCCGGTCCTGCTCGGCGCGGAAGAGCGGTCCGGCCTCCAGCAGTCGGGACTGGAGCTGGGTGTGGCGCCGGATACAGTCCTTGACTATGTCGACGAGCTCGGCGGCGCGCCGCTTGTGCTCGGCCGTCTTGGCGTCGGACGCGGCCTCGGCCTCGTCGCGGGCCCTACGGATGTTGGTGAGGATCGCGTTCTCGTGGCGGTAGCGGTCGGCCACGTGGTCGAGCGCCTCCGCGATCATGTCGGGGACGGTCTGGAGCCAGTCGACGGCCCGGACGTTGCGCCGGGTCGCCTCCAGCGTCTTGCGGAGGGTCTCGGCGTACTGCACGGTCCGGTAGCGCGCCTGCTCGGCGGCGAGCTGGGCATCGGCGAGCCGACCGCGGTTGATGAGCACCTCCAGCTTCACCTCGGCGGCGATCTGGGCGCTGGTGACGTCGGTGTCGAGGGCACCGACGAGGACGTTGACCGCTTCGTCGGTGGTGCGCAGGTAGACGCCCCCGCCATAGCCGGGGACCTCCTCGATGAGCTTGAAGTCGTAGTCCCTGCGGACGTAGGCCCCGTCGGTGCCGAAGGTCCCGTAGACGGCCCGGAAACCTCGGTCGACGCTGCCGACGTTGATCAGGTTCTCCAGGACCCAGCGGGCCACGCGCTCGTGCTCGGCGGCGGGGCGGTCGGGAGCCTGGGCGGCGACGCGGGGCAGCAGTCGGGCAACGATCTGCTCGTGGTCGGCCCCGGTGTCGAAGTCCATGTTCAACGTGATGAGGTCGATCGCGGCGAGGGCCACTTCGGCCATCGCGTAGACCGTGTACTCGCCGGCCAGGTTCGCCTTGCGCGCGTCGAGGTCGTGCAGCGGGGCGGTGCACGCGAGCGCGCGGAGCCGCCGCGCGAGCCCCTCGTCGGCGGCCGGTCCCTGCGCGGGGCGCGGCCCCGTACTGAGCTGGGGCGGAGCAAGGTCCGTCGAGGCAGGCGAAGTCACGGTGCACAGATTAGGTCCTCACCATGACAACGGTCGAAACGACGCAGATGAGACCGGTGGCCGGGGCCCCGCGTCGGGCCTCGGGTCAGTCGGTGGACCCCGTCGTCCCGTCGACCGCTCGGGCGTAGGCGGCGGTGAGCCGGCTGCGGGAGTCGTCGAGGTAGTCGGCCAGGAGTTGCTCCGCCGAGGCCAGGTCCCCCGTGCGCAGGGCCTCGAGGATCTCCCCGTTCCTGCGGAGGTAGGGCTCGTGGAGGGCGCGCGGGTCTTCGACGGCGTGAAGGGCGAGGCGGAGTTCGGCGAGGACGCCGCGCATGAGTTCGTCGGTGCGCGTGCTGCCGGCGAGGGCGACGAGTTCGCGGTGGAAGTGGATGTTCGCCGTGGAGACGCCCGTCCAGTCGCCGGCGCGAGCCGCCACCTCGCCCTCGGCGACGGCGGCGGCGAGGGCGTCGACGGTGAACGGTGCCCGCCCCAGGCCCCGTACGACGGCGCACTCGACGAGACGTCGGGTGCGGTAGATGTCGTCCACGTCACCGGTGGTGAGGACGCGGACGAACACCCCGCGGTTGAGTTCGTGGACGAGCAGGCGCTCGTGGGTGAGGAGTCGGAAGGCTTCGCGGAGGGTGTTGCGGGACACGCCGAGGGCGCCGCCGATGCTCTCCTCGGAGAGCCGGACGCCCGGTGGGAAGCGGCCCTCGGCGATCCGGGTGCGCAGGACGTCCGCGACCCGGTCCGCCGTGCTCGTGCGTCCGAGCAGTGCACGGTCGCCCACCGGTCCCCCGGTGTCGCTCAGGTCCACCGCGCTCCGTCCCCTCTCGTCGTCCGTCGGTCGAGTCAACCCTAGAAGAGGGGGAACGGACAACACCCTTCTTGTCGGATCGTTGAACAATCCTCTACGGTGACCGCACCCCGGAGCGTTCGAGCGCTTCCGGGCCCGGAGGCGCTCGGGCGGCGGTTCCCTTGCAGCGCCCCGTCCCCGGGCCCTCCGGATGCCTTCCCCACCGCACGACCCGCCCGACGTCACGGTGCGTCCACCCGACCGCACGCCCGTCGGCAGTGCCGCCGGGGCACCCGGCGGGGAACGCGTCCCGCACCACCAGGCGAGAGAGGAAGCACCGCATGCCCCGGGCACCGATCGACCTCAACGCAGATCTCGGCGAGGGTTTCGGCCGTTGGAGGCTGACCGACGACGAGGAACTCCTGTCCGTCGTCACCAGCGCCAACGTGGCCTGCGGCTTCCACGCCGGGGACGCGGTCACCATGCGGCGGGTCTGCGAACTCGCCGCGGCACGAGGAGTGCGCATCGGGGCTCAGGTGTCCTACCGGGACCTCGCGGGGTTCGGACGACGGTCGATGGACGTCCCGCCGGCGGAGCTGGCCGCCGAGGTGGCCTATCAGATCGGCGCGCTGGAGGTCTTCGCCCGTGCCGCCGGTTCGCGGGTCTCGTACGTGAAGCCGCATGGGGCGCTCTACAACCGGGTGGTGCGGGACGCCGAGCAGGCGGCGGCGGTCGTCGAGGGCGTGCTGCTCGCCGACCGGACCCTACCGGTGCTCGGGCTGCCGGGATCCCGGCTGCACGGAGCCGCCGCGGAAGCGGGGCTGCGGGTGGTCGCCGAGGCGTTCGGCGACCGGGCCTACCGGGCGGACGGCTCCCTGGTGCCACGGAGCCAGGAGGGGGCCGTCGTCACCGATCCGGACGAGGTCGTGCAGCGGGCGGTGGACCTGGCCGGGACCGGGGCCGTGACGTCCCACTGCGGGCGCAGCGTCGCCGTCCGGGCCCGCTCCCTCTGCCTGCACGGCGACACCCCGGGCGCGGTGGACCTGGCCCGGAGGGTCCGGGACCGACTGGAAGCCTCCGGCATGCGCGTGGAGGCCTTCGCATGACCGCGCGCACCGGGGCGGACCCGGTCGGGGCGGACCCCGGATCCGGGGGCGCACGTCCTCCGCGCGTGCTGCGCGTGGGCGATCGGGCGCTCCTGGTGGAATGGAGCGGCGGGGCCGAGACGGAGGCGTTCCACGCGGAACTGCTGCGCCGGCGCGCGGCAGGTGCGCTCCCCGCCCTACGGGAGATCGTGCCGGCGGCGCGGACCGTGCTGCTCGACGGGCTGGATGATCCGGAGCGGCTGGCCGGCGAGCTGACCGGCTGGGAGCCCGCACGGCAGCAGGAGGCGTTCGAGGGCGGGACCGTCGAGGTGCCGGTGCGCTACGACGGGCCCGACCTGGCGGAGGTGGCCGCGCTGTGGGGGGTGTCGGTGGAGGCGGCGGTGCGGATCCACACGGCGACCGAGTTCCGGGTCGCCTTCTGCGGCTTCGCACCAGGCTTCGGCTATCTGACGGGACTCCACGAGCGGTACGGGGTGCCCCGGCGAACCACTCCCCGCACGGCCGTTCCAGCCGGTTCGGTCGCCCTGGCCGGACCGTACACGGGCGTCTACCCGCGCTCCTCCCCCGGTGGGTGGCAGCTGATCGGCACCACCGACACGGTGCTGTGGGACGCCGGTCGGGATCCCGCCGCACTGCTCGCCCCCGGCACCCGGGTGCGGTTCACCGCGGAGGGCGGGCAGTGAGCGACCGCGTCGTGTCCGTCGTCCGGCCCGGGGCCCTGACCACCGTCCAGGACTCGGGGCGCACGGGGTACGCGCACCTCGGCGTGCCCCGATCCGGCGCCCTCGACCCGGCGGCCCTACGGCTCGTCAACCGGCTCGTCGGCAACGCGGAGGGCGCGGCGGTCCTGGAGACGACCGTCGACGGGTGTGCGCTGCGGTCCGGGTGTGGCGTGACCGTCGCGGTGGGCGGCGCTCCCTGCCCGGTGCGGGTGGACGGGAGGCCGGTCGCCTGGGGCGTTGCCGTCCGGATGGCCGCCGGATCGGTCCTGGAGGTCGGTGCGGCCGTCCGCGGGGTGCGGTCGTACGTGGGGCTCGGCGGTGGGATCGCCGTCGAGCCGGTGCTCGGAAGCCGGTCCACCGACCTGTTGTCGGGGCTCGGTCCGGCCCCCCTCGCGCAGGGGACGGTGCTACCGCTGGGTCCGGGCACGACCGGGCGGGGGCACGCCGACGTCCCGCCCTGGCCGGGGCCACCGGACGAACTCGTCCTGCGGGTCCGACCGGGACCCCGGGACGACTGGTTCACCGATGCGGCGCTCCGCGCCTTCACGACGCGTGCGTACCGGGTGTCCCCGGCGAGCAACCGCATCGGCCTCCGGCTCGACGGACCGGTCCTGGAGCGGGCCGTGTCGGGCGAGCTGGCGAGCGAGGGCACGGTCCTGGGCGCGGTGCAGGTGCCGCCGGACGGGCGCCCGGTGGTGTTCCTCGCGGACCATCCGACGACCGGGGGCTATCCGGTGGTCGCGGTCGTGCGGGAGGCCGACCTGGGTGCGGCGGCCCAGGCGGTGCCGGGGACGCCCGTGCGGTTCGTTCCGGCGCGCTGAGGGCTCAGGGGGGGCGGCGGCCCGTATCCGCCGCCGCCCGGGGTGCGCAGCACCAGGACGTCGCCGGGCCCCACCTCGGTGGTGGCGGTGCCTCCGAGGTGCTCGACGGTGCCGTCGGAGCGTTCCACCAGGTTCTCGCCGAGGGCGCCGGGCCGGCCGCCGGCCATCCCGTACGGCGGGACCCTGCGGTGGCCGGTGAGGAGGGTCACCGTCATCGGCTCCAGGAAGCGCAGCCGCCGCTCCACCCCGCAGCCGCCGTGCCAGCGGCCGGCCCCGCCGCTGCCCTCCCGCACCGCGAAGGCGTCGACCCGAACCGGGTGGCGCCATTCCAGGACTTCGGGGTCCGTGAGGCGGGAGTTGGTCATGTGGGTCTGGACGGCGTCGGCACCGTCGAAGCCCTTTCCGGCGCCGGAGCCGCTCGCGACGGTCTCGTAGTACTGCACGCGTGCATTGCCGAAGGTGACGTTGTTCATGGTGCCGGACCCCTCGGCCTGGACCCCGAGGGCCGCGTAGAGCGCCCCGGTCACGGCCTGGGAGGTCTCGACGTTTCCCGCCACGGTGGCCGCCGGGGGCACGGGCGCCAGCATGGATCCGGAGGGGACCCTGATCTCCAGGGGTTCCAGGCAGCCGCTGTTGAGGGGGATGTCCTCGTCGACGAGGGTGCGGAAGACGTACAGCACGGCCGCCGTGACGACGGCGGTGGGCGCGTTGGCGTTCCCCGGGAGTTGGGGAGAGGTGCCGGCGAAGTCGAGCACGGCGGAACGTCGTTCGCGGTCGACGCGGACGGCGACCCGGATGACCGCACCGCCGTCGGTCTCGTAGCGGTGGGCACCGTCGTCGAGGCGCGCGACGATGCGGCGCACGGACTCCTCGGCGTTGGCGCGGACGTGCCGCATGTAGGCCCGGACGACGTCGAGTCCGAACTCCTCGACGGCACGGCGGAGTTCCTCGATCCCCTTCTCGTTGGCGGCGATCTGGGCGCGGAGGTCGGCGAGGTTGGTGTCGGGATCCCGGGAAGGGTGGAGGGCACCGGTGAGCAGGGCTCGGGTCTCGGCCTCGCGCAGCCGTCCGCCGCGGACGAGCAGCCAGTCGTCGAAGAGGACGCCCTCCTCGTCGATGGTCCGGCTGGAGGCGGGCATGGAGCCGGGGGTGATGCCGCCGATCTCGGCGTGGTGGCCGCGGGAGGCGACGAGGAAGCGCAGCTCGTCCCCCGCGTCGCCGAAGACCGGGGTCACGACGGTGACGTCGGGGAGGTGGGTGCCGCCGTGGTAGGGGTCGTTGACGGCGTATGCGTCGCCGGGGCGGAGGTCGTCCCCGCGGCGGCGCAGCACCTCCTTGATGGACTCCCCCATGGAGCCGAGGTGGACCGGGATGTGCGGCGCATTGGCGATCAGGTTCCCCTCCGCGTCGAAGAGGGCGCAGGAGAAGTCGAGGCGTTCCTTGATGTTGACGGACTGTGCGGTGTTCTCCAGCCGGACGCCCATCTGCTCGGCGATGGACATGAAGAGGTTGTTGAAGACCTCCAAGAGGACGGGGTCCACGTCCGTGCCCGCGGCCGCGCGCGGGGGGCGGGGGACGACGCGGTGCAGCACGAGGTGGCCCCCGTCGGTCGCGGTGGCCCGCCAGCCGGTGTCGACGACGGTCGTCGCGTCTTCCTCGACGAGGATCGCGGGTCCGTCGACGTCGTCGCCCGGCCTCACGTCCGTGCGCCGGTGGAGCGGGGCGGTACGGGGCGCGCCGGCGCTGTGCATCCGTACGGTGGCGAGGGGGGTGAGGGGACCGGTCCGTTCCGCGGTGTCCGTGCGGAGGGGGGCGTGCGGCCCTGCGGCGGCCACGGCTTCGACCACGACGGTCTCGACGACGAGCGGCCGGTCCAGGGTGAAGCCGTACCGGGCACGGTGAGCGGCCGTGAACGCGGTTCTCAGTCCGTCGGGAGGCGCCAGGTCGACCGGAAGTCCGGCGTCCGTGCCGGCGTAGCGCAGGAGCACGCGCGCACGGGTGGTGATCGCCTCGTCCGGCAACCCGTCGGCGCGCAGCTCCGCCCGGGTGCGGTCGGCGAGTTCGGCGCAGAGCGCCGTCAACCGTGCGGGGGTGCCGTCGGCGTCGAGTTCCGCCTCGACGGACCGTTCGCGCATCGCGGTGGCGTCGGCGAGTCCGATGCCGTACGCGGAGAGCACCCCGGCCAGCGGGGGGACGAGGACGGTGTCGATGCCCAGGGCGTCGGCAACGGCGCAGGCGTGCTGGCCCCCGGCGCCGCCGAAGCTGGTGAGGGCGTACCGGGTGACGTCGTGGCCGCGTTCGACGGAGATCTTCTTGACGGCGTTGGCCATGTTGAGGACGGCGATCTCCAGGAAGCCGGCGGCCACCTCCTCGGGGGTGCGGTCACCGCCGACCTCCGCGGCGAGGGCCGTGAACCGCTCCCGCACGACCTCGGGGTCGAGGGGTTGGTCTCCGCAGGCGCCGAAGACGGCGGGGAAGTGGTCGGGTCGGATGCGTCCGAGCATGACGTTGGCGTCGGTCACGGTCAGCGGTCCGCCGCGGCGGTAGCAGGCGGGGCCCGGGACGGCACCGGCCGAGTCGGGGCCGACGCGGTAGCGGCGTCCGTCGTAGTGGAGCACCGAACCGCCGCCCGCCGCGACGGTGTGGATGCTCATCATGGGCGCCCGCATCCGGACCCCGGCGACCTGGGTGCCGAGCTCCCGCTCGAAGGCACCCGCGTAGTGCGACACGTCGGTGGAGGTGCCGCCCATGTCGAAGCCGATGACCCGGTCGTACCCCGCCCGGGCCGAGGTGCGGGCCATGCCGACGACGCCGCCCGCCGGCCCCGACAGGACGGCGTCCTTCCCGCGGAAGTGGGCGGCCTCCCGCAGTCCGCCGTTGGACTGCATGAACATCAGGCGGATCCCGGCGAGTTCGCGGGCGACCTCGTCGACGTAGCGGCGCAGGATCGGTGAGAGGTAGGCGTCGACGACGGTGGTGTCCCCGCGCGGGACCAGTTTGATGAGCGGGCTGACCTCGTGCGAGCAGCTGATCTGGGTGAATCCGGCGGCGCGGGCCACCGCCGCGACCCTGGTCTCGTGCTCGGGGTTCCGGTAGCCGTGCAGCAGGACGACGGCGGCGGAGCGGAGGCCGTCCCGGTGGGCGGCGGCGAGTGCCGCGGCGACGACCGTCCCGTCCAGCGGGCGGACGACGCGGCCGTGGGCGTCCATCCGCTCGGGCACCTCGATCACCCTCTCGTACACCGCCTCCGGCAGCACGATGTGGCGGTCGAAGAGCCGGGGCCGGTTTTGGTAGGCGATGCGCAGGGCATCGCGGAACCCCTCGGTGATCAGGAGCGCGGTCGGCTCCCCGCGCCGCTCCAGCAGGGCGTTCGTGGCCACCGTGGTGCCCATCCTGACCACGGCGACCCGGTCGGCTGGGACGGGCTCGTCAGGGCCCAGCCCGAGGAGGAGGCGGATGCCGGCCACGGCTGCGTCGTGCCGGCGGGAGGGATCATGGGAGAGCACCTTGCGACTGACGAGCCGGCCGTCGGGCCGCCGCCCGACGACGTCGGTGAAGGTGCCGCCCCGGTCGATCCAGAACTCCCAGCGCCCGTTCATCTCTTCATTGTGGCCGCGAGTGCCTCCGCGAGCGCATCGTCCGCGCGCGCGTCGAGGGGCGCCGTGCCGGTACCGGTCGCCCAGTGGCGCAGTTCTGCGCCGGCGAGCACCAGCAGTTGGGGAAGCAGGTCCCGACTGCGGCGCAGGACCCAGCCGGTGCCTGCCGTGGCGAGCCAGAGCAGGGCTTCCGTACGGGTCGGCGGCGGTTGGGCGGGTTCCGTCGCGGGCGGCGCGCCGAAGGCGAGGCCGCGGGCGGCGAGGAGCCGGTGGAAGTCGGCGGCGACGGCCCGGTGGCCGCGTTCGCCGGGGTGCAGCCGGTCGGCGCTCCACAGCGCGCGGTCCTCGGTCCAGGCGGGTTCGGCGAGGTGGAGGTGGAGGGCGCCGTACCGGGCGGAGAGCGCGTGCACGACGGCGTTGACGGAACGCTGGCGGCGGGCGAGCGGGCGGGCCAGGGGTGGGGGCAGGCCGAGCATCCTGCCGGGATCGGGGAGGCAGGCCGTCAGGAGTACGGCTCCGAGGGCGTCGAGGTCGGCGCAGACCCGGTCCAGTCGGCGGGCGAGGAGACCGATGTCGAAGGTGCGGCGCAGGGTGTCGTTGACCCCGACGACCACGGAGGCGAGGTGCGGCCGGAAGGCCAGGGCGCGGGGGGCCTGGTGGTCGGCGACGTCGCTGCTGAGGGCTCCGCTGACGGCGAGGTTGAGGAATTCCGTCGGCTCTCCCTCGGCCGCGAGCCCCTCGGCGAGCAGTGCGGCCCATCCCCTCCAGTCCCCGTCCACCCGGTCCCCGACCCCCTCGCTGAAGGAGTCCCCGAGCGCCACGAAGCGAACCGGCCCGGGCGTCGGTGCTCCGGCCCTCGGGGCCCGGGGCAGGACGACCGGCGGCGCGCCGGCGGGGGTTCCTTGCGGTGTGACCGGGGCGCCCACGGCCACGGCGAGGGCTTCCGGAGCGTGGGCCGGGCCTCCCGGGGAGTGAGGCGGGCCTCCCGGGGCGGTGGGAAGCGGTCTCCCCACCGCCGCCCCGGCCGGTCTCCCGGTCCTCATCGGGCCTCCGCGGGAACGGTCGGCCGGGAGCCCGGGAGGGCGTCGTGGGCACGCAGGAAGGCATGGACGGAACGGTCCCAGCCGAAGCCTTCCGCACGTGCACGTGCGGTTCGACGGCGCACGTCCTCCGGGACCGCGAGGATTCCTCGGACGGCAGCGGCGAACGCGGCCGGCTCGTCCACGGCACCGGCCCCTGCCGTGCCGATGACCTCGGGCAGGGCGGAGGAGGCGCTGACGACGGCGGGCGTGCCGCAGGCGAGGGCCTCCAGGGCGGAGAGGCCGAAGGTCTCCGCCGGCCCCGGGGCCAGGCACACGTCGGCCGCGGCCTGGAGGTCCGCGAGCGCTTCCGGATCGGCGACGTGCCCGAGGAAGCGCACGGGGAGGTTTCGTTCGCCCGCCCGTCGTTCCAGCGCGGCCCTCAGCGGTCCGTCCCCGGCGACCACCAGTGCCGCCGCGATCCCGGCGCCCCGCAGCTCCTCCAGCACGTCCAAGGCCGCGACCGGCCGCTTCTCGACCGAGAGGCGCGAGCAGAGCAGGAGCAGCACCCGCGCGCCGTCGGCGTACCCGGCCCGCAGTGCGGTGCTGCGGCGGCCGGGACGACAGCGCTCCAGGTCCACCCCGAGCGGGGCCCGCACGACGTTGCGCGCCCCGATCCGCACGAACTCGTGCTCCGACCACGCCGTCGTGCAGACGATCCGCGTGAAGGCCCATGCCGTGCGGCGGTTGAGCCGGTCGGCCGCGCCGGCCGCGAGTGCGGGCGGCACCCCCCAGGTGCGCAGCACCCCGTCCGCGGCTTCGTGGGAGACCATCACCGCGGGCACGCGGGCGCGTCGCGCCCATTCCCCCGTCCACCGCAGGGTGGTGCGGTCCGAGACCTCGATCCGGTCGGGGGCGAGCCCGTCGAGGAGGCGGCGGAGCCGGCGCCGGTCGGCGAGGACCCGGTAGCCGCCGGTCCCGGGCAGTACCGGGCCGGGGAGGGTGATGACCCGGCCCTGCTCGGTGTCCCGGTCGCTCTCGGTGTCGCCGGGGACGATGAGCACGGGTCGGTGGCCGGCTGCCAGGTAGCCGCGGCCGAGTCGTTCAAGCGCGGTGCGGAGGCCTCCCGAGGTGGGGGTGACGAAGTTCGCGAGCCGCACGATCCGGAGTCCGGTGCGGTCGCGGCCGGCGCTCGTGCCGACGGGGCGGGCGTGGGTGCGGACGCCGTTCACGCCGCCACCGCCGTCCGCTCGCGCAGCACCTCCAGGTAGTGGCCGATCAACTCGTCGCCGAGCACCTCCCAGCTGCGGCCCTCGACGGCGGTGCGGGCGGTGCGGGCGTACGCGGCGCGGGCGTCCGGATCGGCGGCGAGCTCGGCGACGGCTCCGCAGAGGGCTCCCGGGTCGCCGGGCGGTACGAGGAGTCCGGTGCGTCCGTGGTCGACCAGGTCGAGGGGGCCCCCGGCGGCCGGGGCGATGACGGGCACCCCGCTGGCCATGGCCTCCTGGACGGTCTGGCAGAAGGTCTCGTGCGGGCCGGTGTGGGCGAAGACGTCGAGCGAGGCGAAGATCCGGGCGAGGTCGGTCCCGGTGCGGCGGCCCAGGAACCGGGCGCCCGGGAGGGCGGTACGGAGGGCGGGTCCGCTCGGTCCGTCCCCGACGACCACGACCCGGACGCCGGGCAGGGCGGAGGCCGCGGCGAGCAGGTCCACCCGCTTCTCCGGAGCGAGGCGCCCCACGTAGCCGACGAGGAGTTCTCCGTCGGGGGCGAGCTCGCGGCGCAGGGCGGGATCGCGCAGTCCGGGGTGGAAGCGGACGGTGTCCACCCCGCGTCCCCAGAGCCGGATGCGGCCGATGCCGTGGGCCTCCAGGTCGCTCGCGGCGGCGGCGGAGGGGGCGAGGGTGCGGTCGGCGGCTCCGTGAACGGCCCGGAGGCGGCGCCAGGCGGCGCCCTCGCCGGTCCCGACGTAAGTGCGCGCGTAGCCGGCGAGGTCGGTCTGGTAGACGGCGACGGCGGGTATGCCGAGCCGGGCCGCGGCCGTCATGCCGCGGACGCCGAGGACGAAGGGACCGGCGAGGTGGACGAGGTCGGCGCGGTGGGCGGCGATGGCAGCGGCGACCCGGCGGCTGGGCAGGGCGACCCGCACCTGCGGGTAGCCGGGCAGGGGCAGGGAGGGCACCCGGATGACCGTGCAGGGGGCGTCTGCCTCGGCCTCGGCGGCTGCCTCCTGATCGGCGACGGCGGGGGCGATGACCAGCGGGGTGTGACCCCGCCGGACGAGGTGGCGCGCGGTCTGCAGGGCGCAGTGCGCCACACCGTTGACGTCGGGAGGAAAGGATTCGGTGACGATGACGACACGCATACGGGTGTTGTCGTCGTCTTCGGAGTGTCCCGGCCGACGGGGATCTGGACGGGGAGGGAACGTCCCGTGAGCGTTTCCCCCGCCCCCGGG
>NZ_JBHYMF010000141.1:0-18548 GCF_042742855.1 Streptomyces sp. NPDC058877
GTCCAGACGACGGGCGCGACGCGGCTGACGGCAAGGACCGTCTGACACGGGCGGCACATGGAGAAGGGCCCCGTACGCCGGTTCGGACGGACCGGCGTACGGGGCCCGTGTGTCAGATGCCGCAGTTCGGCGCCGACCAGAAGTGGCTGGGGCCCTGGTTGACGTGGACGTGGTCGCCGTGGTCCGGGTAGCCGGGGCCGAGGATGCCGTTGAAGCCGTGGTTGCGGGCCTGGCGGGCCAGCGTGCACAGCGAGTGTGGCCCGGCACCGAGGTCGGCGGCATCGCCGTACAGGTGCCGGCTCGACGTGGCCCCGCCGACGGCGTCGTTGCAGGCCCGGCTGCGGAAGCCGCTGGTGACCGTGATGGATCGGTCCCCCAGTGCGTGGCGGAGGGCCTCCAACTTCCACATGGTGCGCAGCGCGTTGGCCTTGGCCGTGGCCGCGCTCACGGCGCCGCCCTCCCAGGTGGAGTTGCAGCGGTTGAGCTCGGCGTAGGAGAAGTGGGCAGGCGTGCAGTCGTCGTCCTGGAGGGCGTAGATCTTGCTGAAGGTCGCGGGGCCCGCGATGCCGTCGGCGGCCAGCCCGTAGGCGGACTGGAAGCGCTTGACGGCCGCGGCGGTGGCGGGGCCGTAGGAGCCGTCGATGTCGAGCACGCCGCCGTAGCCGGGATAGCCGGCGACACGGATCTGCAGGGTCTTCACATCGGCACCGGAGGCGCCTTGCGAGAGGGTGCGCGACCAGGTGTAGCAACTGTCCGCGCGGGCGGTGCCGGCGGTCGCCATCACCCCCAGTACCACGGATGACAAGAGCATGACAAATGAGAGGAATAGGCGTACGGACCGGGACTGGGCGGTGGATCCGGGCATCGAACCTCCATCACCGAACGGGCCGGGACGGCCCTCGGAACGGGGCCGCCCCCGAAGGTTGACCGCTCGGGTCGACGCGCGTCAACCATGCGTGAACGGGCTTCATTCGTCGGCCCGTTGAAACCCGCGCCGCATTCGCCCCGTGGCCGCATCGGCGACGGAGCGCACGACCCGTTCGACATCGGACCGTGCCGCGCGCGCCCGGACCTGCGCAGCGCGGGCCGCCACACGGGGGCCGCACGGCCGTCGGCCGGACGCCGAACGGGCCGCACGGCCGTCGAACCGCGGATCAGCAGACCTCCGCGGCGCTCGGCGCCCGCAGCGCCTCGGCGATGCCCTGGGCGAGGAACGGGATCCGGTGGGCGGGAACTCCCGCGATGTTGATGCGACCCGCGGTCGTACCGTAGATGCCGGACCGGCGGCGCATCCGGAGCATCGCCTCGGGGGTCAGGGGCAGCATCGAGAACATGCCCTTCTGCCGGGCGAGGGTCCGTGCCTGCTCCTCGTGACCGAGCGCCCCCAGATGGGCGACCAGGTCGGCCCGGTTGGAGGTGATGCGGTGGCGCATCACGTCGAGTTCCGCGCGCCAGGCGGTGCGCAGGCGCTCGTCCTCCAGCACGGTGGCGACCACGGCGGCCCCGTGGTCCGGCGGCATCGAGTAGAGGGTGCGCGCGGCGTTCTGCAGGGCGGTCTCGACGTGCCGGAGCGCCCGCGCCGAGGGGCCGAGGACGACGGCACACCCGGTGCGGTCGCTGTAGAGGCCGAAGTTCTTGGAGCAGCTGACGGCGATCAGCACCTCGGGGAGCCGTTCGGCCAGTATCCGGGTCGGGCGCAGATCGGCGTCGAGACCGTCGCCGAGGCCGTGGTAGGCGAGGTCGACGAAGGGGACCCAGCCGTTCGTCGCGGCGAGTCCGGCCAGTTCCTCCCAGGCCTCGAAGGAGGGATCGACTCCGGTGGGGTTGTGGCAGCAGCCCTGCAGCAGGACGACGTCGCCGGGGCCCGCCCCGCGGAGGTCGTCCAGCATTCCCGCGCCGTCCGGCCGTCCGGCGGGGTCGAGCCACCGGTACGGGCGCACGGTGAGGCCCGCACCCTCGAGGATGGGACGGTGGTTGACGTAGGCGGGGTCGCTGATCCACACCGTGGTGCCGGGGCGGGTCTGCCGCACCAGGTCGGCGAGGAGGCGCAGGGCTCCGGTGCCGGCCACGGTCTGGACGGCCGTCGCACGCGTGGTGAGGGACCCGTCGCCGAGGACGGTGTCGAGCATGGCCCGGTTGAAGGCGGCGTTGCCGGACAGGCCGCGGTACTCCTTGGAGCCGGAACGTTCCGCCAGGAGCATCTCGGCCTCCTTCACCGCGGCCATGACGGGGGTGACCCCGGTGTGGTCGCGGTAGACGCCGAGGACCAGGTTGAGGCGCTCGGGGCGGGGGTCGGCGGCGTATTCGGCCGTGAGGTCCCACAGCGGGTCGACGGGCGGGGCGGGGAGCAGCTCAAGCATCGGCGGACACCTTGGTCTGGGAACGTCGGTTGGCGAGGGCGACACCGAGGGTGATGAGGGGGACACCGATCACCACCGGCAGGGTCGGCGACTCGCCGAGGAGGGGAACGGCGAGCAGCACGACGGCGACGGGGCTGAGGCTTCCGACGACGGAGCAGCGTTCCGGCCCGAGCCGACGAATGGCGAACGCGTACAGCAGCCCGGCGCACAGGCCGACCCCGAGTCCCTGGACGACGAGGAAGAGCGCGATGTCCGCGCCGGCCGCGTGGGCGAGACCGGTGGGCAGGACCCCGGTGAGGGCCAGGAGCGCGATGACCACGAAGGAGGGCAGGCAGAGCAGCCCGATGGACCCCACGGGGTCGAGGTCCACCTCCCGCAGCCCCACGGTGTAGAAGGCCCAGAGGCCGCTGGCGACCAGCAGCGTTCCCGTGCCGAGCAGGACGTCCGCGTCGAGGGCGGCGGTGTAGCGCCACACCAGGGCCACGACGCCGGCCACGATGAGGACGAGGCCGGTCGCCTGCGTCCCGCGCGGAAGTCTCTTGCCGCCCGCGACCATGAGGGCCGAGACGAAGAGCGGGACCATGCCGGGGACGATCGCCCCGACGAACGCGGCGGAGGTCAGGGAGCCGCCGTACATGGCGGCGAGGAAGAACGGGACTCCGGCACCACAGACGATCTTGGCTGCGGGTGCGGGGCGGACCGCGAGCAGCCTGCGCCTACGACGCCACAGGGCGGGCGCGAGAACCACGAGGGGCACCCCGAACCGCAACAGCGCGGCGTCGGCCGGCAACAGCGTGGAGGTGCTCAGGGCGCGGGCGCTGAGCGCGAAAGCGGCCCAGACCGACACGGTGAGCGCCAGGGCGACCATGCCCACGGCCTGCGGGGAGAGCCCTCGGAGCGGACCGGTCCCGGGCGCACGGGATGCGGGTTCCCCGTCGTGCCCCGTCGTGGGAGGGACGGGCGCGTTCGGCGTCCCCGCCGTACCCACCCCCACCGATTGCGTTGCGGCCACCGCCCCGTTCCTCCTGCTCGACGTCGTACGAAAACCATCAGGGCGAACCGATGTGCGGTTTTGCCCCAGGAAGCAAGGCTAGGTCTTCGGCCGGGGCAGATGATTGCCAGTTCTGCCCTCCAGGCATAGCCTGGGGGCAGAATCTGCCAAGAAGAGCCGGAGAGAGCCCATGGACGCCGTGGATTTCCAGATCGTCCACGAGTTGCAGGCCGACGGACGCCTGTCGAACCAGGACCTCGCCGACCGGATCAGGCTCTCCCCCTCCCCCTGCCTCCGCCGGGTGCGCCGCCTGGAGGAATCGGGACTGATCAGCGGCTACACGGCCACCGTCGACCAGGTCTCCTTCGGCCTGCCGATCACCGTTTTCGTACGCATCCGCCTGGAGCGTCACACGGCCGAGGCGGTCGGCGTGTTCGAGCAGCACGTCGGGCTCATCGACCACATCCAGGACTGCTACCTGATGGCCGGCAGCAGCGACTACCTGCTCCGGGTCGTCATCGAGAGCCTGGAGGCGTACGAGGTCTTCGTCCGCACCCGGATCCACGCGATCCCGGGCATCGCCTCGATCGAGTCCAGCTTCGCCTTCGGCAGCGTGAAGCAGTCGAGGGTCTATCCGCGCCCGGGCGCCCCGTCCGGCTCGCGGTCGGGTGGCGCCGCCGGCTGAGACGGGCCCTCACCCCGCGGTTCATCCAACCGCCACCCCGTCAACTCCACCGCAACACCCGGCATCTTCACGCGGGGCCTAGCTTCCGATCGCCCTCGTCCTGCGATCGAAAGGTTTGGCATGCCCAGTCGGAAGGTCACCATGGTGACCCTCGTCGGCACCCTCGCCACCGGCACCCTGGCCGCCACGGCGCTGACCGGCCTCGCACCCACCGCCTCCGCCGCCGACACCACGTTCACCGCAACCGCGGACACCTACGTCAGCAGCCAGAACCCCAGCACGAACTACGGCTCCTCGCAGCAACTCGGCGTGGACAAGAGCCCGATCAAGCAGATGCTGCTGCGCTTCGACGTCTCCGGCATCACCCAGCCGGTGACCGGCGCGAAGCTCCGGATCCACGTCGACGACGTGTCCGGCGCGGAGAGCAGCAACGGCGGCACGTTCCGCGCGATGTCCACCACCACGTGGTCCGAGACGTCCGTCACCTACGACAACCGGCCCTCCATCGACGGCGCCACGCTCGGCACCCTCGGCTCGGTCGCCCGCAACACCTGGTACGAGGTGGACGTGTCCTCGTACGTCACGGGCAACGGCACCTTCTCCATCGGCGTCACCTCGTCGAGCAGCAACGGGGCCGACTACGACGCACGCGAGACCAGCGCCACCGCCCCGCAGTTGGTGATCGAGACGGGCGGCACTCCGACCCCGACGCCGAGCACCTCCACCACCAGCACCCCGCCGAGCGGCGACCCGGTGCTCGTCGGCGCGGGCGACATCGCCACCTCGGGCTCCGGGGACACCGCGACCGCGAACCTGCTCGACGGCATATCCGGCACGGTCTTCACCACCGGCGACAACGCCTACCCCGACGGCACCGCCTCGGACTTCTCGAACTACTACGCGCCCACCTGGGGACGCCACAAGGACCGCACCCGGCCGGCGCCGGGCAACCACGATTACCACACCTCCGGCGCATCCGCGTACTACAACTACTTCGGCGCCAACGCCGGTCCGTCCGGACGGGGTTACTACTCCTACGACCTCGGCAACTGGCACGTGGTCTCGCTGAACTCCGAGACCTCCATGGCCGTCGGGTCGGCCCAGGAGCAGTGGCTCCGCGCCGACCTCGCCGCCAGCAACAAGCCCTGCACCGTGGCGTACTGGCACAAGCCGCGCTGGACCTCCAGCTCCAGCCACGGCCCGGACGCCTCGACGGGGCCGCTGGTCCAGGCGCTGTACGACTACGACGCCGAGGTCATCCTGACCGGCCACAACCACCAGTACGAGCGCTTCGCCCCGCAGAACCCCAGCGGCCAGCTGGACACCGCGCGCGGTCTGCGGCAGTTCGTCGCCGGCATGGGCGGCGCGAGTCTCTACGGCTTCGGCACCATCCAGCCCAACAGCGAGGCCCGCAACAACAACACCTTCGGCGTCCTGAAGCTGACCCTGCACGCGAACAGCTACGACTGGGAGTTCGTGCCGCAGGCGGGCAAGACGTACAACGACAGCGGCACGGGCACCTGCCACTGATCCCGTCCGCCCGCCCCGGACGCCGTTCGCACCGCCCGGCACGCACCGCGGGCGGTGTGGACGGCGTCCGACACCCGCCCCCCTTCACCCGGAGGTCGTCACCCCGTGTACCTCTCCACGATCGGCAGGACGGAACTGTCGACCGACCCCCCGGCGCCCGGTCGGCGCGACCGCTGGAAGGTGGTCGGGGGAAACGTCCTCGCGCTCGGCACCGTCAGCCTGATCACCGACGTCTCCGCCGAGATGGTCACCGCCGTGCTGCCGCTGTACCTCGTCCTCGGACTGCAGCTCAGCCCGGTCGCGTACGGCGCCCTCGACGGCCTCAACACCGGGGCGACGGCCCTGCTCAGGGTCGTCGGCGGTTACGTGGCCGACCGGGTCAGCCGGCGCAAGGCGGTCGCCGGAGCGGGATACGGCCTGTCGGCCCTCGCCAAGCTCGGCCTGGTGGCGGTGGGCAACTCCGTGACGTCGCTCAGTCTCGTCCTGACCGCGGACCGGGCGGGCAAGGGCCTGCGCACGGCTCCGCGCGACGCCCTCATCAGCCTCTCCGCCCCCGAGCACGCACTGGGCCGGGCCTTCGGGGTGCACCGTGCCATGGACGGCTTCGGCGCCTTCGTCGGCCCCCTCGCGGCCCTCGCCGTGCTCACGGCGGCCGGCCAGTCCTTCGAGGCGGTCTTCCTCACCAGCTTCTGCGTGGCGGCGCTGGGCGTGCTGGTCCTCTTCCTCTTCGTCCGGGACCACAGGGAGGCCCGACCACCGGCGGGCACCGTCTCGCTGCGCGCAGTGGGCCGGCTGTCGCGCACGACCCCGGTGCGACGCCTGGTCTGTGCCGCCGCCCTCCTGGGCCTGGCCACGGTCGGCGACGGCTTCGTCTACCTGCTGCTGCAGCGGCGCGCGTCCCTGTCCATCGGCTGGTTCCCCCTGCTCGCCGTCGGCACCGGCCTCTCCTACCTCCTCCTGGCCGCCCCGCTCGGTGCACTGGCCGACCGGATCGGCCGCCTGCCGGTGATGCTCGGCGGCTACGCCGTCCTGGCCCTGGTCTACCTCCTGCTGCACGGCCCGCTGGACGGCCCCGCGCTCCTCGTCACGGTCCTCGCCCTCTACGGCCTGTTCTACGCCTCCACCGAAGGCGTCCTGATGGCCCTCGCGGGACCCGTGCTGCCGGAGCGCCTGCGCACCACGGGCATCGCCCTGGTGCAGAGCGGCCAGGCCCTGGCGTACCTCGGCTCTTCCGTCCTCTTCGGTCTGGCGTGGCAGACCTGGGGCGCGGCAGCGGCGAGCCGGGCCGCCGCGGTGGCGGTGGTCGTCGTGGGGGTGGCGACGGCCTTCCTCCTCGCTCCCCTGTCCCGCCGTGCCGCCCCGCCCCCCGAGGACTCCCCCGCTGCCGACGACCGCCCGACCCCACTGGGCTCCCCCGCCGCTTCCACGGATTCCCGGTCCCCGGACGAAAGGCCCGACTCCCCCTCATGAAGGCCATGAACGCCCCCGCCCGACACGTGAAGATCCTGGTCACCCTGCTCGCCACCGTACTGCTGGCGGCCCTTGCCGCCACCGTCGTCGTACGCGCCCGGCAGAACGCGGCGCCCGGCTCCGGCGCGGAGGACGGCGATCCGGTGGCCGCCGCTGCCGCCCCGGCAGCGGTCGGCCGCCCGGGCGCGCAGCTCAGGGCGCTGAGCAACGGGCTGCTGTCCACGGTGTCGCTCGCCGATCCGGCCGGCCCTCGCACCGTCACGTCGATGCGCTGCGACCGGGCGTACACGGCGGGTGGCACCACTGCCTGTCTGACACCGGCCGAAGCCCTCAGCGGGCCGAAGCTCCTGGTCCTCGACGAACACCTGGAGACCCGGCGCACCGTTCCGCTGACCGGCCTGCCCAACCGCACCCGGGTCTCGGCCGACGGCCGCATGGTCGCCTGGACGCTGTTCGTGGGCGGGGACTCCTATGCCGGTGGCGGCTTCTCGACCCGGACCGGAATCCTGGACACGCGCACGGGCCGGGTCATCGCCTCCCTGGAGGACTTCGCGGTGTTCCGGGAAGGACGCCGCTACCGCGCCGCGGACATCAACGTCTGGGGCGTGACCTTCGCCGCCGACGACAACCGCTTCTACGCCACGCTGTCGAGCGCCGGGACCCGGTCCCTGGTGGAGGGGGACGTCGCGGCCGGGACCCTGCGCACCCTGGCCGACAACGTCGAGTGTCCGTCGCTGTCCCCCGACGGCCGGAGGATCGCCTTCAAGGAGGCGGTCGACGCCGACCCCGCCAAGGGCTGGCGGGTGTCCGTCCTCGACCTGGCGACCCTCCGACGCACTCGGCTTGCGGAAACGCGCAGCGTGGACGACCAGGCGGCTTGGCTCGACGGGACCACCGTCGCGTACGCCCTCCAGCGCCCGGACGGCACCAACGACGTGTGGACGGTCCCCGCCGACGGCTCGGGCGAGCCCCGCCTCCTGGTGCCCGGAGCCGCCTCTCCCGCCGTCCTGCCGGCGGACTGAGGGGAGAAGGGGCTTTGGTCCGTGGGGGTTTCGCCCCCACGGGCCCTCCTCGGTCCATGAACCCGGCCGCACGGCCTTCGGCGGTCTGTGCGTCGTCCTTCGCCCTCGGCTCCATCACGCATCATCGGTCCGTGACTCCCCTCGACCGTGTCAGCCACGGCCCGGACGGCCGCCCCGACCGGGCCTTCCCCTGCTGTCGCCGTGACCCGTTGGGGTGCACCTCGGGGCGGCCGCGTCCGGCTCGGTCGCCTTCACCACGGCGAGCCCTTCGAAGTGGCAGGCCATGAGCCTCCCCCTGTCGGAGGGGCGAGGAGGGTCAGGGCGCCACTCCGTTCCGCACCGCGACGAGCGGAAGGTCCCGTCGGGGGAGGTGCATCCACCCCTCGACCGCAGCCATGGCGCGCTCCTCGTCGGTACTGGGCAAATGGGTCATTCCGCATGCTGCGGCCCGTGCGACGACCGCCGATGCCAAGGCGTCCAGGTCGTGGTCGCTGCGCGTGCACCGGTCGCGCACGGATGCGCTGACGTCCAGGTCCAAGCCTTCGGCGAGGCGGGCCAGGATCCCCGCCCGCGCGGTGAACGCGGCAGGTTTGGAGCCCTTGTAGCTGCCCTTGCTCGCGATTCCCCACTGCATCAGTGCGAACGCCGGGTAGACCTCGACGACGGAGCCGGAGCCGTCTCGGGGGATGGCGGGGGCCGCACCGGCCAGACGCTCCAGGAGAGCCACCGCGCGCATGGCGACGATGCCCAACTTGTCGGCGGCGACCGAGAGGGGGCGCTGCTTCCCCGCTCCGGTGCGCTTCCACGCCACGTCGTCGGTCAGACGATGAGTGAACCTACTCAACCCGGCGCGACCGTCGGAGTGCGGCACGTAGCGGGACCGTGCGGGCAGTTCCGTACCGGTCCGGTGGGCGGCGAGCAGGGCCATGAACGCCACCGGCCAGCCGACGGGCGAATCCAGGCCGGTCTTGTCGGCGGTCCGCATCGCCGCCAGCAGGTCCTCGTCGTTTCTGCCGTCGAGGATTTCGACGACCGGTTCCTCGGTCCACGTGACGCGGCAGACCCCGGTCGTTCCGGAGTAACCCGCCAGGTCGATGCCGACCGTCACCATGGGCGGTGGGTCCACCACGGCAGCCTCTGCCCGCTCGCCCGCAGTCATGTCCTGCACCCGCCTCCTGGGCACCGTCGTCACCGGCTGCGCCGTCCGCCTCGGAGCCCGGGCCCACGGCCTGATCCACGAGCCCGGCCGTCCGTGGCTCGACGACGTTCCGGCCGTGCACGACGTGAGCCTTGCCACCGACGTCGGCGTCTCCCCCGTTCGGATGGAGAGCTCCTCGCCCAGTCTACGGATTCCCGCACGCCCACCGGCCCTCCTCACTGCCCTGCCGGGGTGGCCCCCGCCGCCTGGCGACCGGGCGGACTGCTCCGACATCCGCGGGCCGCGCCAACGCCCCGGTGGCGAGGGACATGCCGGGCAGGCGCCCTTGCGCAGGTCGAGCGACACCGGGTGAGCCCGCTCTCCCGGGTCTACGGGCGCACTTGGATCAGCGCGTGCGTGCCGCTCGTACGCCACGCGGCCCCGGATCGTTCGAGGGCGTCCAGCGTTTCCTGCTCCAGGCCGACGATAACGTCGCACTTCAGGGTCCGGAGCGCCGCGACGGGCCCGGGGAAGTGGGTCGTGCGCTCGGCAAAGGGCGTGGTCGGGTGCCACAGCCGGTCGCCCACCAGGCGGCGGTAGTTGAGGTCGCCCTTCAGGAGGGTGAGTTCGGCATCCGCGAGCTCCTTCCGCAGGTCCTCGGGCATCTCCTCGTACGGCAGCGGAGCACAGAAGAACGGATGGGTGCGGACCTCCAGGCTTCCCGCGGCCATGGCCTTCCAGAGTCGGCCGCCGATCCGGCCGGCTTCGCCGGGTGCCTCGACGAGGCGGCGCAGGCAGTCGACCACGTCCGCGGTCATCGCGTCGGAGACGTAGTACGGGGAGGGCTTGACGTGCAGTACGACCCGCTCGGCGTGCCCGTGTGCGAGGAGGTGGTCGATGAGGACGAGGTCGGGAATCAGCTCGCGTCCCGCGTTGTCGGCGACCACGGCGACGGTGCCCGAGGCGCCGGCGGGCAGGAGCTGCCACAGTGTGGCGCTGTCGTCGGCGACCAGGGCCGAGACCGCGGCGTCAGCCACTGCCGACTTCCCCGCCGTGATGCTGAAGCCGAGGTCCGCGCGGTTGCCCCAGAGCGAGGCGTGCAGGAGGGCCGTGGCCCGCTCCTCGGCCGGGACGCTCGCGAGCGCGTCGAGGGCGTGCAGTTCCCCGTCCACCGCGTCGCCGCGCAGTTCGGCCCGTTTGAACGGCGCGAAGGGATCGACCCCCTGCCACGGTCCGGTACCGAAGTACCCGACCGCCCCCAGGAGCCTGCGGTAGAAGTAGCTCTCCGCCCACAGGAACGGGGCGTCGTACCACGAGCGCCCGAAGTGCTCCTGTCCCCAGGCCGCCCAGTGCTCGTGGTCGTGGTCCGCGGGGGCGAGCGGCCGGACGACGCCGTGGGTGATCTCGTCCAGCAGGGCGCCGAGGGCTTCACGCTGGCGGCGACCGTACGGGAAGGCGTCCTGCACCCGCCGGATGAGGGCGGGGTGGCGCCCGGCCAGCACACCCCGGGCGAACGAGCCGGGCTCGTTGCCCAGGACGACCGGAGCGTCCACTGTGCCGGCCTCGCGGACGGCTCCTTCGCCCGAAGAACGGGAGGTCTTCTCCGTCATGGTGTCCAGGCCCTTCGCACGTCGCTCACGTGGCCATGATCCCCGGGGACGTGCTCGCTGTCAGTCCGGCCCGTCTTCCGGCGGCAGGCCCGCCCCCGGCCCGGCCCCACGTCGAGACGTTCCGCTCCACCGACCGCACGTGAAGGACCCGCACGTGCGATCGGCCCCCTTTCGAGGGCCCGGGGCCTTGCAGAGGAGTCGTGGCCGGGGAAGACCTGTGCGATCGGACACGACGGATCCACGGCGGACCCGCCGCCCCCCTTCCGGCCCTGCCGTTCGCGTCGTGCCGCTCGGTTCCCGACACGATGTTCTCCACGGGGAGGGCACCGCTCGTCACGCGGCGCCCTCCTTCGCGAGCGTGCAGGTCACGGGCTCGGACCGGGTGGGACCAGCCGGCGCCCAGACCAGGTGCGGGCGCACTTTGGCCGGGCTCGGCCCCGTCTCACGGGCGAAGTCCGCGCTTCACCGCCTTCCGGACCTCTTCACGTCGATCCGGACGATCTGGGGATCGTGGTCACTGGCCTGGTCCGCGAATTCGGCGTTGATGTGCACGACGTCGTAGGAGTACGCGGTGACGGCCGGGCTGACCAGGATGTGGTCCAGGGTCTGGGCGTTGCCGTCGTAGACGTAGGTGTAGCGCTCGGCGGCGGGCAGGGTGGTGATCAGCGGGGTGAGCACCTCGCCACCGCCGGTGAGGACGTCCGTCGTCCGGGAGAACTCGAAGTCGTTGAGGTCGCCCAGGACGACCACCTGGGCCCTCGCGTCGGCGGCGAGCAACTCGTCGACGAAGGCGTTGACCTCGGCCGCCTGCTGGTGGCGCTTGGTCTCGGAGCTGCGCGTGGGCTCCTGGTAGCGACCGTGCAGCGGCTGGTCTCCGCCCTTGGAACCGAAGTGGTTGGCGATCACGAAGACCCGCTCGCCGTGGAAGGTGAACTCGCCCACCAGCGGCTTGCGGCTGCTCTCCCATGCCGGGCTGGTCGGGTTGATCCGGCCGGGCGAGTACGTGAGCCGTGCGCCCTTCTTCGTGCTGACGACCGATGTCGCGGTCGTCGCGTCACCGCCCGGTCGGTCGGTGAAGCCGACCCTCTTCGGGTTGTACAGGTAGGCGAGGCGGATGTTGCCGCCGGGCTGGCCGCCGTCCTCGTTGTTCTCGGGCGCGATGTAGCGCCAGGAGTAGCGCGGGCCACCGGCGGCGACGATCGCGTCGGCGAACCGGGCCAGCGTGGCCTCGGCGGTGACGGTGCCGTCGTTCACCGGCCCGTTGTCGTCCTGGATCTCCTCCAGGGCGACGACGTCGGGAGAGGCGAGGTTGACGGCGACGCCCTCGGCGAGCCGGTCGAACTTCTCCTGCGGGTCGAGGGCGTCCAGGTTCTCCACGTTGTACGTGGCGACCGCGAGCTCCTTGCCCTTCTGCTTCCTGGTCACCTCCCGCTCCAGGCCCCCGTCCAGGAGGCCGCCGAGCCGGGTGGCCTGGAGGGTGTAGCCACCGTAGGACGCGTAGTCGAGCGGACCGGCGGTGGTGCCGCTCAGCACGCCGCCGACGTTCGCGCCGGGCACGGCGACGGCCGGATCGAGCGACATGACCTTGATCCGGCCCGTGTTGGGCCGGTCGTACGAACCGTAGACGGTGCCGCCGCGCGGGGCCGGGTTCTCAGCCGGCTTCGCCGTCACCCACACTTCCCCGTAGGAGGTGGTGGCGCCGACCACGCGTGCGTCGACGACCTCCGCCAGCATGCCCTCCAGGGACTCGTAGAAGTCGAGGGCGTACTTCTGCGGCTCCAGACCGAGCGCGTCGATGCTGCCGCCGCCCGCGCTGGGCGCGTAGCCGTCGGGGATGCTGCCGGCGTCCAGGCGCACCGCCGACGGCAGGGGGTTGCCGGTGGAAAGGACCTTGGTGGTGGGCGCGGTGAGCTCGGTGACCGACTGGGAGGCGCTGTTCGGGTAGTACTCGGTGACCTTGCCGCTGACCAGGACCTCGTCGCCGACCGCCACGGTGGGCGTGACCGTTCCCGTGTAGACGAAGACGCCTTCGCTCGTGCGGGGATCCCCGTCGGGGGTGGGGTCCTGGACCCAGTAGCCCTTGGAACCCGCGACGCGCACCCCGGTGACGACGCCCGGGACCGCGGTGACGGTCTGCCCGGAGAGCGGCGACACCCGGGTGGTTCCCTGGATGTCGTGGATGCGAACGGCGCCGGGCTGCGTCGGGTCCCCGCCGTCCCCGTCCCCGTCACCGTCCCCGTCGCCGGAGCCGGGGCCCTCGCCGGCCGAGTTGACCGGTGTGGGAGCACCGGGGGCCAGGTCCACGGCGTTGTCGTCGGTGTCGGCGAGGTTCGCCGCCCGGGCGACGGAGGCGGTGTTCGACGAGCCCGCCACCGGGCCGCTGCCTTCCCGTACGACCGCGGTGCCGTAGCCCACGAGGTCGACTATTCGGCCGTCGGCAGCACAGTCCACAGCGGTCTTGCAGGTCAACGGGTCGGTGCCGTCGACCAGAGCGACCGTTCCCTTGGTGGCGCTCATGGCGATCGAGCCGGTCACGTCGGGGGTGGGCAGAGCCGTCGTACCGCCGCTGCCCTCGGCCTCGGCGACCAGGAAACGGCCACCGGGGGCGATCGAGCCGCTGAGCGCGGTGACGCCCCACTTCGAGGAGGCGGACGGGGAGCCGGGCAGATACTGCACGCTGTACCCCGCCAAGTCATAGGCAGTGGTGCCCGCGTTGCCGAGTTCGATGAAGTCCCGGGTGAGCGTCGCACCGGAGTTGCCTCCGCCGCCGTACACCTCGGCGATCAGCGCTTCGGTCGACGGCGCCGCGAAGGCGGCGGGAAGCGCGCTCAGGACGAACGCCCCGGCGACACCGGTCGCTATGAGGGGATAGGCGGCACGACGCCACCGGGGTCTGCCGTCTGTGGTCTTGGACACGCTGGATGTCTCCTTGTGCGTGCACGCACCGTGTGCGGTGGCGCGTGGAGCAGTGGGCAATGGGAAGTCGGCTCAAGTTACGCGCGTAGAGGGAGGGGCGCCAAGGGGCTGTGCGTTAATTCCGGGGAACGGATTGGGTGCTGGGCGCCGCGGACGAGGCCCCTCCGGGGTTGCCCGCATGCCGGCCGAACCATCCGTCGGCAGTCGTCGGTCTCGTCAGCGATCGGCTCGGCTCCCCGCTCCGACGATCCGACGGAAGCGCAACCACCCATGGCCGATTCGCGTCATTCCCGCTGTGTACGGTCGCGCAACCGCGCCGCGCATGGTCGCCGTGACCGAATTGAGTCCGACACGACAGGAAAAGAGGACTACGACGTGGGTGTCATCAGCTGGATCATCCTTGGGCTCGTGGCCGGAGCCATCGCCAAACTCCTGCTTCCCGGTCGGGATCCGGGCGGCCTGATCATCACCACCCTCATCGGAGTCGCCGGCGCCTTCGTCGGCGGTTGGCTGTCCGCGCGCTTCCTGGACCGGCCGGTGGCCAACGAGTTCTTCGACCTGGCCACATGGGGCGCGGCCATCGGCGGTTCCTTCATCCTGCTCGTCGGTTACCGGCTCCTGTTCGGCAACTCGCGCAGCTGAAGCCCGAAGGGACGATCGTCGGCGGAGCGAGCTGCCCGGGCACTTCGCCAGCGTCCCGCCGTTGGAGCGGGGTGCGCGGCAGCCCGCCGCTCCCCCGCACACGAACGACGGACACGACTGCGGCCGGCGACGCGCCCGAAAGGCCTCCCGGCTCAACCGGCGCCCCGGGGGAGCCGCTCCCGGACTTCTGCGCCGGCAGGTGCCGCAGGAGGTACTCGTCACCGGGCGACGGCGCGGCGACTACGCCGGCGCCTCCCCGCTTCCGCCGGGTACGCGGGCTCCGCCGCCCGCACGGACCCGGTCGAGAACGGCAGCGTGCAGGTGCGCGATTCCACCGGACGGCACGGGCACGGGGCCGCCGGTCAGGGCGTACCACTCATCGGCGTCCTTGTACTGGACCAGGACGACGGCCCGCCCGTCCGCGAGGGCGTCGGTCGCCACGGTGAGCTCACCGGTGATGACGCCGACCTCGTCGGTCATGGCGCCGCCGGGGCCCGTCTTGACGTCGTCCAGGTAGGCGTCCGGGCCGGGGGTGCGCGTGTGGTTCATGAGGAGCAAGTGTCCAGCATCTGACCCAGCATGTCCTTCTCCGACGCGGTCACCGACAGCTCGTACGTGGCCTTCACCGAGGTCCAGGCCCGGCCGTACGTACACCAGTAGGACTTGGACGGCGGCTGCCACTCGTCAGGGCCCTGGTCGCCCTTGGAGCGGTTGGAGGCGGCCGAGACGGCAAGGAGCTGCGGGTGGGTCAGGTCGTTGGCGAACTCCTTGCGCTTCTCCTGTGTCCACTTGTTCGCCCCGGACCGCCAGGCGTTGGCCAACGGCACGGTGTGGTCGATGTCCAGGTCCGCCGCGTCCTTGAACGTCAGGTCGTCGTAGACGCTCGTCCAGGTTCCGGACACCGCACGGCACTCGGCGTCCCGCTGGACGTTCGCGCCGTCGCGGTTCAGCACCGTCTCACGGGTGTTGCACCTCTCTCCTTGAGAGGCCCAGTGCGGGAAGCGGTCACGGCTGTAGCCGGACATCGAACCATGGGCAGCGACCTTCAGCCCCGCGAGCTGCGTACGCGCCTGCTCGACGGTCGGCACTCCGGGCAGCGTCCCGTCCGCCACCGGACCGCCGCCGGCCGTGCCGCTGCGTGTCGGGGACGGCTTCGCGTCACCGCCGCCGGGGGACTTGGCACCGCCCTCCGCCGAGCACCCGGCTACCGAAAGCAGGATCGCCGCGACCACCGAACTCGTCCTGCGCAGTTGCTTCTGACGTGCCATGACCTGATGCATTCCCTTCGAACGGACGTGTACGCACGGCAGCGTATCCGTTCGATCTCGACGTGCCGGCCGCCGTCCCCCGGGTGTCCGTGCGCGCCCGGAGCAGGCCGAGCGGCTGCGGCACGTGCCGCTGCCCCTGCGTGGGCTCGACGGGCCAGAAGGCGTAGCAGACCCCGCACGTGCCGCTTCTGAGCTTGCCGTTCGCGTCGTGGCCCCGGGAGCGGGGCCGGATGCTCTCAGACTGGCGCTGACTTCCGTCGGCATCCGTTCCGGTCCGTTCGGGTGCGTCGCGCTCGAACCCACGACGCTCCTCCCTCCTCTTCCCGCGCAAGCCGGCCGACAAGGCAGAGAACTGTCAGTTTCCGCGCCGCGAGGGGCAGGAACGGCCGGAAAGCACCCCAGACGGCTGGGATGTCCGAGGGCCCGGAGCCTCGTACAGAATCGTTTGCGAGCACCGATCGGTCGTTCGACAGCCGGACGATCCGGCACGTCCGACGGTTCGGTGCCACGCCACCAGAGAGAGCCACGAGTGACCGGAAGACTCCACTGACCACTACAGCGTTTCGTCGAGCAACGATCCGATTCGCCCACATGAATGAGCCTTTTCCAAGCTGGCCGCGCTGACCACGAGTTGGATGGTCCTGCGTAACGGCGAGGCTCCTGGCAGATGGGTTCTCGACCAAGATCCCCCGTGTCCGCCAGGAGCTTCGTGTGCTTGTCCACCCTTCCCCAGGCTCTCGACTTCGCTCGAGCAGGGGAGACCCCATTCGATCGATCTGTCCACTCGCGCCCTGCGGTTCCTGACCGGGCAACTGACAGCCAGGCGGAGGGAGATCGGCACGCGGTGGCGGCGGCGCCCTGCGGCGCGACAGGCTCTGCTGGCCCTGGCCCACGTGCGGTGCGGTGCGGTGCGGTGCGGTGACACCTACGCACAGCTCGCGGCCGGTTTCGGCATCGGGATGTCGACCGTCTTCCGCTACATACGCGAGGCCGTCGACATCCTGGCCGCCCTCGCCCCGTCCCTGGCCGAGGCGATGAAGGCGATCCGGGCGAAGGCGTTCGTGCTCCTGGACGGCACCCTGCTGCCGATCGACCGGATCGCCGCCGGCACCCCGTACCACTCCGGGAAACACAAGCGCCACGGCATGAACGTCCAGGTCCTCACCGACCCGTTCGGACGACTGCTCTGGGCCTCGCCCGCGCTGCCCGGCTCCACTCACGACCTCACCGCCGCGCGACAGCACGGGATCGTCGAAGCCCTCGCTGAAGCGGGACTCACATGCTGGGCCGACAAGGCGTACCAAGGCGCCGGCGGAACCGTCCGAGTCCCGTTTCGGGGCCGCCGTCTCAAGCAGTGGAAGCGCCGTCACCACACCACCCACGCCAAGATCCGCTGCCTCGGCGAGCAGGCCATGGCCACCCTCAAGAGCTGGCGACTCCCGCGGAAACTCCGCTGCAGCACCAACCGCATCACCGACGTGGTGAAGGCCGTCCTCGTCCTTCACCACCACGCGTCAGCCTGAGGTTGGAAAGAGCTCAAGGTCACGGTGGACCGGTACGGCCACCTCACGCAGGACGGCCAGGAGCGCTGCCGTCAGGTCGTCGAGACGACCGTCGGGCCGCACATGCTCACACCAGGCCGAGTGCCTGCAGCGCGCGGTGCTGACTTGGTGCTGACCTGACCGGCCAGAAGATGTAGCAAACACCGCCCGTACCGCTCCTGACCTTGCCGTTCGCGTCGTAGCGCTTGGTCCGCAGCCAGATGTTCTCCCACTCGCGCCGCGGATAGACCCGGCGGACCGCCTCGTTGCCGGGTGAGGCGGGGTCGTTGGCGATGACGTCGCCGTCCGGAGTGAATCCGATGACGGTCATCAGATGGCCGGCGGTTCCGTATCCGGCCCCGGTCAGTTCCTCCTCGCGAAAGGACTGGGAGGTGACGGCGGGAATGCCGACCTCCACCAGCGCCTCCAGCTCGGTGAGCGAACGGAGTCGGGTGACGGCAGCGCTCAGGCCCGGGTAGGTCGCCGCATAGGCGGCGTTGAAGGGCCAGTTGCCGCAGCCCCGGTACTGGTGGTCGTAGGTGGAGCGGGCGGCGTGGCAGACCTGCGGATCGGCGAAGGACGGATCCACCCAGGCCAGTTGTTCGGCCGAGGGCCGACGTCCCCAGTACTCGACGATCATCTGCGCGGAGGTCGGGCTGCACCAGGCTTCACCGCCGCCGTCGTACTCGGGGTACTGGCCCACATGGGTGTTCTGGGAATAGCGCGGCACGACCAGCTCGCGTGCGAGGGCGGGTTCGGAGGCGGGAACGACGAAGCGGTCGGGAACGTCCGAGGCCATGGCTCCGAGCCGCCACGCCGTCGGGGTGAGCTTGCTCCCCGGTGCGCGGTGGAGGGTCAGCCGCAGGCGGTAGGAGCAGAGCCTCAGTCCGCTCGCCGCGTCGTCGATGGCGAGGGTGTCGGTCCACACGGTGCTCCTGCCGTCGGTCTGGCCGTCGACCGAAGTGCGCCGGACGTCGCCGTCGCCGGAGGCCCAGCGGCCGAGCACGTACCAGGGGGTGTCCGTGCCGTCGGAGTACGAGCCGGACAGCTCGACCTGGAGCCAGGTGCCGGGCGGCGTGTCGGCGTTCCAGGAGGCGATGACCTCGGTGGCGGGCACGGTCGGGACGTGGACGGGCGAGGTCCATTCGGCGTATTCCCAGGTCGAGGTCCGACCGGTGTGCGGGTCGGTGTACTCGCGGCTCCCGACGGGCGCGGCGAGGATCAGTCCGGGGCGGCGACCGGCCGTGGCCTCCGTGCCGTTCGAGGCCCCGCACCGCCAGTCCGTGTACGAGGACCAGAAGCGGTTGTCGACGGTCCCGGCGGCGGGGGCGTCGTGCCCGGTGATCGAGGCGTCGGGTTCGGTGGTCGGGTCGGC